>USSI01000026.1 GCA_900557315.1 uncultured Butyricicoccus sp.
CCTCGGCAATGCCCAGAGCCTGAGAAGCGATGCCGATACGGCCGCCGTCCAGGGTCATCATCGCGATCTTGAAGCCGCCGTTCTCCTTGCCCAGCAGGCGGTCTGCCGGCAGATGAACGTCCTCAAAGATCAGCTCAGCGGTCTGGGAACCACGGATGCCCATCTTGTGCTCGATCTTGCCGATCGAGAAGCCCGGGTCGTCCTTGTCAACGATGAACGCGGAAATGCCCTTGTTGCCCTTGGACTTATCGGTCATCGCAAATACAACATAAGTATCCGCACGGCCGCCGCCGGTGATGAACACCTTGGTACCGTTGAGGATGTAAGAGCCGTCCTCCTGCTTCTCAGCAACGGTCTGCTGCGCAGCGGAGTCGGTGCCTGCGTTAGGCTCGGTCAGGCCGAACGCGCCGATCTTAGCGCCTTCCTTGGGCTCGATCAGCGGGCGGAGCCACTTTTCCTTCTGCTCCTCGGTGCCGAAATGGTAAATCGGCCAAGCGCCCAGCGTGCCATGAGCGGACATAATGCCGCCGGTGGTCGCGCATACGCGGCTCATCTCCTCGATCGCGATCGAGTAGCAGATGTAGTTGCCGCCGGAACCGCCGACTTCCTTCGGGAACTGGATGCCCATCAGACCGTACTTCATCAGCTTCTGGACGGTTTCTTCCGGATAGCGCTCCTGCTCGTCGATTTCTGCTGCAAGCGGCTCTACTTCGTTGAGCGCGAACTCACGGCACATCTTCTGGAACAGTGCTTCTTCTTTTGTAAGCCTAAAATCCATGCCATATACCTCCCAAAAAAAAATTTTCGGATGTACAGAAAAACACAGCGCCGGACGCCCATGGGCCCCGAGCGCCGCGCAGTTGCCGACACCCTACTTTGGAGCATGTCTATTTCTATTATACTGTTTGTCGGAAATATGTCAAGGATTTAACAGAGCTTTGCAAGAGAATTTCCAGCTACTTTTTTTGTAACCCCGCCGCCTGCTTTTACATTTCGTGGAATCGGCAGGTTTCACTCCGATTTGTAATCATCCTGCCTGTTTTCGACACATAATGCACGCAATGCGTGCATAAAAAGCAGGGAAGGCCAATCATTAAAGGAGGAGACAGCCTATGTGTGGAATCGGCGGGTTTGTCGATTATGAGCGCGACGCGAGGCGCTATGCGCCGGTCGCGCAGCGCATGAAAAACACGCTCACCCCGCGCGGTCCGGATGCAGGAGGCGAATACTGCGATCTGGACGCGCTTCTCGTCCATCGCCGCCTGATCGTCATCGACCCGGATGGCGGAAAGCAGCCCATGCGCTCGCCGGATGGTAATACAGTCCTTATTTACAACGGAGAGTTATATAACACTGAGGACATCCGCCGCGACCTCATCCTGCGCGGGCACCGGTTTACCGGCCACTCGGATACCGAGGTGCTGCTGCATGCGTTTCTCGAGTGGGGTACGGACGCATTCCCCCGCCTCAACGGCATTTTCGCCTTTGCCATCTGGCAGCAGGCCGAGCGGCGGCTGATCCTGTGCCGCGACCGGCTGGGCGTCAAGCCGCTTTTTGTCGCGCAGACCGGCGGCGGGCTGGTGTTCGGTTCGACCATCGGCACCGTGCTGTGCCACCCCGAGGTGGAACCCGTCATCGACGCGGACGGACTGCGCTCGCTGCTGCTGCTCGGCCCGGCGCGGCCGCCCGCCTCCGGCGTGTTCCGGCAGATCGAATCCCTCCTGCCCGGGCATTATGCCATTTTGACACCCGCACACTACATCGACCGCGCCTATTGGAAGCTTGAGGCGCACGAACATCCGGATGATCTGGAAGGGACGATCAACCGCACGCACGAACTGATCTGCGACGCCGCCCGGCGGCAGCTGGTGAGCGACGTGCCGCTGTCCTGCTTCCTGTCCGGCGGGCTGGATTCGTCCATCCTGTCCATGCTCGCCGCAAAGGACTACGCCGCGCGCGGCGAAACCCTGCACACCTGGTCGGTGGACTACCGGGACAACGACAAGTATTTTACTAAAAGTAAATTCCAGCCAAATAGTGACAATGAGTATATCCAGATGATGGTGGACGCCCTTGGAACCGCGCACCATAACGTCGTCATCGAACCGGAGGCGCTGTGCGCCGCCCTGCTGCCCGCCACGGACGCACGGGACCTGCCCGGCATGGCGGACGTGGACTCCTCGCTGCTGCTGTTCTGCGCAGAGGTCAAAAAGGGCGCGACCGTGTGCCTGTCCGGCGAGTGCGCCGACGAGCTGTTCGGCGGCTATCCCTGGTACCACCGCGAGGAAATCCTGTTCGAAGACACCTTCCCCTGGTCGCGGTCGGTTGACCTGCGGCTCGGCCTGCTGGTACCGGACGTGGTGCGGGACGGGGCGGAATTTGTCCGTGAGCACTATCTTGACACCTGCCGCCGCGCGGAAAAACTGCCCTCAGACAGCAAAAAGGACGCGCGGATGCGCGAAATGTTCGTGCTCAATCTGGACTGGTTTATGGCGACCCTACTCGACCGCAAGGACCGCATGAGCATGTACTCCGGGCTTGAGGTGCGCGTGCCGTTCTGCGACCACCGCATCGTGGAATACGCCTATAATATGCCCTGGGCGTTCAAGGCGCTGGACGGGCGGGAAAAGGGCATCGTCCGCAAGGCATTTGAAAGCGAGCTGCCAGAGGAGATTGTCTGGCGCAAGAAAAGCCCCTACCCCAAGACCTTCCACCCGGCCTATACCAGCCTGTGCGCGGATTATGTGCGCCGCATCTTTGCGGACAGCGAATCGGTCGCCTCCACGCTGTTCAACCACGAGGCGGTCGAGGCGCTCATGGAGCGGCCGGAAAGCCTGACCGAACCCTGGTACGGCCAGCTGATGCGCACCCCGCAGATTTTCGCCTATATCATCCAGCTGGACCGCTGGTTCAAGCAGTATAAGGTGCGCATCCTCTGACCCCGCCTGCGGACAAAAGAAAACGGCGGCTGTGCCGCCGTTCCCCTGCCAGTTCCGTTACGCCAGGAACTCCGCCAGCGTGTTGATAATCAGCTGGTGGTCATCGACGTGGTTGGGCATGCCCGAGACGCAGATCGAGCCGATTACGCCCGTGCCGCGCACGCGGATCGGGAATCCGCCGCCGCCCGCGGCGTAGTCGTCCGCCGGAAGCTTGCGGCTCTCCAGGCTTTCGCCGTTTTCCTCCAGCCACGCAAGGAAATGCAGCGAGGCCATCTCCATCAGCTCGACCGAGCGGCGCTTGCGCGCGAGCCAAAGCTCGCTGTCCGGCATGGCGCCGTCCGGGAAGTACCGGAATACCACCAGCCCGTTGATCGTGATCTCGATCGCCACCGGGATGGGCTGCTTTTTCGCATTTTCATGCAGCTTAAGGCCGAATGCCAGCGCATCCGCGCGTGAAAAATGATCGAACTGGAACATTTCTTCCTGTTCCTCGCACATGGCGAGCATTGTTTTGCTGTCCTGCATCCTGTTTGCCTGCCTTTCGTGTAGGTGATACCGTTATTATAATCCAACCGTTCCCGCTTTGACAAGGAGGTTTTTGCTATGCCTGATACTGCCGGCGACTCGGCCGTGCTTCGCGTGGTCGTCACCACCGCGCTGGGCGCGCTGCCGCTCGAAAACGCTTCCGTCACCGTATCCACTGCGGCGGATGAAGCCGGTGCGCGCACGCTGCTGTACTCTGTGCGCACGGATTCAGGCGGCATGACGCCGCCCATGACGCTGCCCACCCCGCCGCTTGCCAACTCCCTGGCGCCGGACAGCGGCCCGCCGTACGCGGTTTACACGGTTGAGGTCGCGCGGGAGGGATACACGCCACTTGCCGCCCTGCATATCACCATGTTTTCCGGCATCCCTGCCGTGCTCCCGGTCGCGCTGACGCCGCTGGACGAAAACCAGCCCTCCTCCCAGACCGATCTGACTGCCATCGGCACCCCGCAGGTGCTGTACCATCCGGTTCCCGGAGAGGAGGAATGAGCCATGCCCGAATCTCCTGTCGTCATCCCGGAGACCATCACCGTGCATCTGGGCGCGCCCTCTTCCAACGCGCAGAATGTCACCGTACCCTTTGCGGACTACATTAAAAACGTTGCCTCCTCCGAGATTTACCCCACCTGGCCCGAGGAGGCCATCCGCGCCAACATCTATGCACAGATTTCCTATGTGCTCAACCGGGTATTCACCGAGTGGTACCGTGCGCAGGGCTATGACTTCGACATCACCAATTCTACCCGTTATGACCAGTCCTTCGTGCCCGGGCGCGACATTTTTGAGAACATCTCGAACATCGTGGACGATATGTTCAACGACTACCTGACCCGGGGGCAAGCCATTGAGCCGTTGTTTGCCCAATACTGCAACGGCACAACCTCCACCTGCCCCGGCGGTTTGAGCCAGTGGGGCACGGTCCCGCTCGCCGAACAGGGCATGAGCGCAGAGGAAATTATCCGCTATTTTTACGGCGACGACATCAATTTCGTGCGCAACGCGCCCATCGCGCCCAACCTGGGCGGCTCATGGCCGGGTGTTACCTTCCGGCTGGGCGATGTGTCCGAGGAAGTGCGCATCATCCAGAACCGCCTCAACCGCATCTCGACCAATTATCCCAATATCCCCAAGATTTATCCCGCGGACGGCATTTTCGACGCTGACACCGAACGCGCCGTGCGCGCCTTCCAGCAGCAGTTCAACCTGACCGCAGACGGCATTGTCGGCCGCGCCACCTGGTACCGCATCGCCTTCATCTATAACAACGTCAAACGCCTGTCCGAACTGGACAGCGAAGGGCTGCTGCTTGACGAGGTCTCCCGCCAGTTCCCTGAGGAGCTGCGCGAAGGCGCAACCGGGCCGGGCGTGCAGCTTTTGCAGTACTTCCTTGCCATTGTGGGCGAATATTATGAACAGCTCCCCCGCTGGCAGCCCTCGCAGATCGACGGGGTATTCGGCCCGCAGACGCGCGAGGCAGTCTCCGCCTACCAGCGCATGATGGGCCTGCCCGAAACCGGCATCGTTGACCGCGCGACGTGGAACGAGCTGGTTTCCACTTACCAGTCCGTGCTTGCTGCCCAGCCCACACAGGAATGGCTGGAGCAGGCGGTCGGTTTCCCGGATATCTTCCTGGTGGAAGGGATGCGCGGCGAGGACGTGCGCGAGGCGCAGGAACTGATTAACGTGATCGCGCGCGGCTATCCGCAGGTGCCCACCGTCGCAGTAGACGGTATTTTCGGCAGCGCCACCCGCGACGCGGTTTCGGTCATCCAGTCGCTGCTCGGCCTGCCCGCGACCGGCGCGATCGGCCCGCTGACCTGGGAGGGCATGACGCAGCTTGCCAGGGACGTGATCGCGTCCTCGCAGACCGGCGAAGGGCAGTATCCCGGCTACGCGGTCGGAGAGGGGGAAAGTGCATAATGTATACAGATGAACAGCGCCGGGAGCATATTTTCGACCTGCAGACCTTCCTGCGGCGCATCCAGCGCGCGCAGGGATATGCCCGCCCCATCGCAGCGGATGGTATTTTCGGCCCGGAGACCGCCGCGGCAGTGCGCGATTTCCAGCGGCAGAACGGCCTGCCTGTCACCGGCACAGCGGATTACGACACCTGGACCGCGGTCTATCTCGCCTATCTCGCCCTTCTCGCAGGAGATACGCTGCCAACCGCAGTGTCCTACTTCCCGCCCGGGGCAGACGCTGCGCTCGCGCCCGGGGATAGGGGGCCCTCTGTATTGGTGCTGCAGCTCATGCTGGGCACTGCACTGCCGCATTACGCTGACACCATCCCCATCCCGCTGACCGGCGAATACGACGCAGACACCACCGCCGGCATCCGCCGTGCACAGGGCATATTCCTCCTGCCGCAGACCGGCGTGACCGACCGTGCGACTTGGGAGGCGCTCACCCTGTTCCACAACAGTTTTTTTGACCGTACGCCGCTCGGCTGGATGGACGAAACGCCATAACACAAAAAGGACGATCCTTCCGGATCGTCCTTTTGCCGTATTGTCCTTATTCCGCAGCGGTTTCCGCACCGGCGGCCTGCCCGGTTCCTGCATCCGCGGCAGCGTCTGCACCCGCAGCATCCTGCTCTGCTTCCGCATCCGCGGCAGCGTCCTCCTCAGCGGCCTGTTCGGACTGCTCCGTCGTCGCTGCAGCTGCGGTGAGCGTATCCTGCACCTCGGCCGGCAGGTAATCCTGCACGTTTTCCCATGTGATCTGGTCATAGGTATCGGTCGTCTGCACGTCCGCGCCGTCCAGCCACTCGGTAAACAGGTTATCCATGGTAGCGCCCATGGCGGCAACCAGCTCATCGTGGTAAACATCCAGCTGGCCCTCATAATCAACCGGGACGCGCTTGATGATATGGTAACCCTCCGTGGTCTCGACCAGGCCGGACACCTCGCCCTCCTTGAGCGCAAGCGCCGCCTCATAGAACGGCTGGAGCATCTGGCCCTCGACAAAGATGTAACCGTTCGGATAGCTTGCCAGGCCGGGGTCCTCGCTGACTTCATTCATCACGTCTTCGAAGTTCTCGCCCGCGTTCAGGCGGTCAAGCACCTCCTGCGCCGCAGCCTTGGCTTCCTCGTTCGTACGGGTCTCGCCGGTCATCTGGTTGTTCAGGGCAATCAGGATATGCTCTGCGGCGATGGCGTCGCCCTCCGGATAGGTCTCCTTGAGCTGCGCCAGCAGTTCTTCATCCGTCGGGTTATTCACACCGTTTTCGCCGTAGTAATAGTCCTCCAGCGCCTGGTAGCACGCGCTGACATACGCCATGTTGGAATACAGGTCCGGGGTAAAGCCGGACTGCGCCAGCATCAGGTTGTACAGTTCTTCACCGTACTGGTCAATGGGGTCCTGCACCTGGCTCTTCAGTTCCTTCTGCTGTGCATAGCTCAGCTGCAGGCCGGCCTCGTCAAATTCCTGCTTGACCACATGGGCCGCAATAACCTGGTTATAGGCTGCGGTTTGCGCCATCTCGCCCAGTGCGGGCGCAAACTCCTCGTTATTCCAAACGTCGGTCAGGCCAAAGCTGGCATACATATTGGCGTAATACTGCATGTAGTTATACACCATGCCCGCATACTCATCCGCACGGACTTCCTCTCCGTTGACCGTCATGACGACCGGCGCATCGCTCTGGATATTTTTGTAGTGGATGGTCGTACTGCTGACGCCCCACACGGTAGCGCCCATAGTGACCGCCACCATCACGACCAGCGCGGCTGCGCGCTGTACTAATTTGCTCATGATACGATTCTCCTTGTAAACATACTCAAACAGACTTTAATCAGTATAGCACTTTTTCCATAGCGATACAAGGAAAAACACAAAATCGTCACAAACCCGTATCCGTCTGTCCGCCGTCCCGGCCGACAGCCTCAAACAGGCCGAGATGCTGGCGAAGGGTGTTATCTGTCCAGCCCGAGGCCAGCTCCGCAGGGGTCCGGTACGGCAGGCTGAACGGCCACACGCGGTGCCGGTAGTTCAGCATGGTGTTGCCATGCAACCGGGCCGTATATTCCAGATCGCGCAGCTGCAGGATATACAGCACATAGCCGCGCTGATCCTGCGCGCCGAAGGGATAGCTGACTGTGCCGGTGATGCGCGGATCGCTCTGTGTGCCGAAGAACCAGTCGTCCGTCGTCACCACGCCGTCGTTCAGGCGCGGGATCGGCGCAGTATATGCCTGCCCGTCCTTTTCATAGAGCAGTGCGCCGCCGATCTGCCCGGTCAGGTACTCGTAGCTATCCTGCCAGCCCAGCATGACCGCATCGCCCCAGTGCGCGCCCCCCTGCTGCCATGCAAACCAGTTGAGCACCGCCATGCGGCTGTCCGGCAGTTCGATATAGGCCATACGGGACAAAAGCGTCGGGCACGGGTCCACCCAATCACGGTTCTCCGGTGCAGGCGGGACAAAATCGTACGCCAGCGACTCCTCCGGCATCTCTGCCTGCCGCATCCGCTCCTCATGGCTGTCCGAGGTGTGAAAGATCAGCGTTTCCTCCTGCACATCCACGCGCAGCGCCCCTTCGAGCGCGCGGACATGTTCGTCCGGCAGGTCGGCCAGCACGTCCTCCGGCAGGCCGAGCGCCGCCAGCGCCTGCCGCGTTTCGGCCTCGCCCTGTGTCTCGGGTACAGGCTGGGCGTCCAGCCGCGGATGGTTGACGCAAAAGCTCGTGAGCAGCACCAGCACAAGGCACAGCAGCAGGTAGCCCCATTTGAGCAGGCCGCTGCTCATCCGCACGGGCGCGGGCACAAAGCAATATCCTGCGCCCCCCAGCGAGCCGCCCACCCGTGCAAGCGAGCGGATAATCAGCGCAAACGCCGCAATCATCGGGATAAACGCCAGCCAGCTCTGCGCGAGCGGCGAGAACGCCAGCACCACGATCACCAGCTGCCAGATGACCGCCGCGCGCAGCGGGTCGCCCTGCTGTTCGATGCCCGCCTCGCGGCAGATGCGCCGCAGTCCCGCGCGCAGTGCGAGCAGCTGGATGATCTGCACGCCCATGGCCGCAAAACCCAGCGCGTAATTCAGCGCGCCCGACGGCAGCCACGGCGTCACGTCGAGCACAAGCACCACGGCCTGCCAGATCAGCCGCACGAGCGACAACGCCCAGGCCAGCCGGAAGGCCGGGCCGCTGCGCCGCAGGGTGCGGAAACCCAGGTATTGCAGCACAATGCCCAGCGTGGGCAGCAGGTATTGCAGATACAGGAAGTTGAGCGTGATCCCGGTCAGCGCCATGCCCGTCACGATGCGGGTGATTGGTTCGTACCAGGGGTTGACCTCTTCGACCACCGCCTCGCCGGGTACTGTCCCGGCCATCTGCCGCTCGATCATCTCATCGAAGGGATTCCGTTCGGGTCCGGTCATCGCTCGTCACCTCCCATCGCTTTCTGCAGGCGGCGGCGCAGCCGGTACAGCCGTCCCTCGACCGCCCGCTCGCTCAGCCCCATCTCAGCCGCGATCTGCGCGGTGGACTGCAAATAGTAATATTTGCGGTAAAAGAGCTGCCGCTCCGGCGCGCCGAGTGCATCGACTGCGCGCCGCAGCAGCGCCATCCGTTCGCGCTGCAGCACCTCGTCCTCGGGCGAGGGCGAAGCCCCCGCCTGCCCGTCCCATTCCCCGTCCGGCGCGCGCCCCCGCCGCCTCCGGTCGGCCGCTGCATTGCGCGCCACCGCGGTCAGCCACGCGGCAAGGCTGCCCCGGGCGCGGTCAAAGGAGGAAATCTTCTCCCACACGCGCAGGTACACGTCGCTGACGCATTCCTCGACATCCTGTGCGTCCGGCAGGATGCCCCGCACGATGTATCGCACCATGCTGCCGTACTGTTTTTGCAGCAGGGCGATACCCTCCTGGTCGCCCGCGGCAAGCAGTTCAAGTATCCGGTCATCCATACCGCCGCCCCCTTTCCCTATCTGTCTTTACCCTATATTACGGCGATTTCGCGTCCATCCCACGGGTTTGTTACCATATTGTAAACTTTTCTCAGCCGCGCTTGCCCCCTTCCACGCAATCGAGGTACAATAACAGCAGAAAGGATGGAGATGGATATGCGCAATCGTGAATTAGGCGTGCTGATTATTGGGATTCTGTGTATCGCCCTCCTGGCTGTCACCGAATGGCTGCTGCCGCTGCACGGGCTGGATCCCGACCTCGGCGCCTCGTCGATGTACACCGAGCAGGAGCGCATGGACGCGGCAAAGGCCGTCGCGCGCTACTGCGACAACGAGCTGCTGCAGCTGACCTATCTGGGCGACGGACAGGCGGCGCGGGAGACCGCATATGCCAGCGATTCCGGCTATAAAGAGGCCATTGCGTTCCGCGGCGATTTCCGCACAGGCTGGCACGCGGAGGGCAACTCCCTGCCCTACACCACCTATACGGACTGCACCTGGCACCTCGGCCGCGTGGACGGCGGCGGCTGGCGCGTGTTCAGCAGCGGCTGGCGCGTGTTCAGCAGCGGCTGGGGCTGATCCCCCCGGATATGAAAAAACGGCACAGCGGTTTGCTGTGCCGTTTTCTGTTGTGCGGTATTACTCCATCAGGCCGACGCAGTCGTAATACAGCTTCTCGGCCATCTTCTGCTTGTTCTCCTTGAACAGCGTATGCCCCAGCGTAACCACCAGGTAATCCGCCTTCTGGAGGATCTCGTCAAAGGAGACGTTCGGGATGCCCTGCACCTCGCTGTCCTTTGCGAACGGCTCGCAGGCGATGACGCTGACGCCCTTGTCCTGCAGGATGTGGCAAAGCTCAATCGAGGGGGACTCACGCAGGTCGTCCACGTCCGGCTTGTAGGACAGGCCGAGCACGCCGACCGTATCGGTCACCTTGGCGAGCGAGGACACGACCTTGTCCGCCACAAAGCGCGGCTTGTTCTCGTTGCGCTCGCGCGCGGCGAGGATGACCTTGGCCTCAGCCGGGAACTGCTCGTAGATAAACCACGGGTCCACCGCAATGCAGTGGCCGCCCACGCCCACGCCCGGGGTCAGGATGTTGACGCGCGGGTGGCAGTTGGCGAGCTTGATGAGTTCGAACACGTCGATGCCCATCTTGTCGCAGATGACCGACAGCTCGTTTGCATAGGCGATGTTGACGTCGCGGAAGGTGTTCTCGGTCAGCTTGCACATTTCGGCGGTCAGGTCGTCGGTCTTGTGCACCACGCCCTTCTCGAGCACCTTTTCATAGATCGAAGCCGCCATCTCAGCCGCCTCGGGCGTGCGCGCGCCGACAATGCGGTCGTTGTTCTTGAGTTCGTACATCATGTTGCCCGGGATGACGCGCTCCGGGCAGTGCGCGACGTGGATTTTGTCCATGTCGATGCCGGACTCCTCGGAGAGCACGCGCGCGAGCATCTCGGTAGTGTGCGGCGGCACAGTGGATTCGAGGATGACCAGGTTGGGCGCTTCGAGCACCTTGCCCGCCATCCGCCCCGCGGACTCGACATACTTGAGGTCAGCCTTGTGGCTGCCGGTCTCATCCTGATAGAACGGGGTCGGCACGGCGATATAGAACACGTCGGATTTGCTAAGCTCATTCGAGAAATGCAGGTGGCCGTGTGCGACCGCCTTTTCGAACGCCTCCTGCAGGCCCGGCTCGACGATATGGATATGGCCGCCCTGAAGGGTTTCGATGGTTTTCTGATTCACGTCAAAGCCGCAGACCTCAAAGCCGGCTTCCGCGAGGGTGATCGCGGTCGGCAGGCCGATGTAGCCCAGCCCCATGACAGTAATTTTCATAATTTTCGTACCTCGTTCAGTAAAATCTTCTTACATTATACCACTTTTTTCGCGGAATTCAACGTAGTGTTTGAATTTATGCGCAAAGCCCGCTATAATGGATAGTGTTCTGATTTTATATCCAAGCGATAGGATGTATGTTTTATGATTTTCAAGGGTCTGCTCGACGATGCGCGTTCGATCCGTGACCGCGATCCTGCTGCGCGCACCACGTTCGAAGTCTTTTTGCTCTACCAGGGCTTCCACGCACTGATCCTGCACCGGCAGGCGCACTGGCTTTACAAACACAAGCGGTTTTTCCTGGCGCGCTGGCTTTCCCAGTTTGCCCGCCACCTGACCGGCATTGAAATCCATCCGGGCGCAACCATCGGCCGCCGCCTGTTCATCGACCACGGCATGGGCATCGTGTTCGGCGAGACCACCGTGATCGG
>USSI01000027.1 GCA_900557315.1 uncultured Butyricicoccus sp.
TGACGAGCCGGAACTGCCGCCGATCAAGGAAACGGCCCTGACGGTTCCGGACAAAAATGATCCGACAGCGGGTATGACGCTGATTGAGCGCGCGCAGTATCACGCGCGTATGCGCCGCCGCGAGCAGACACGGCTGCGCCGCGAAAATGCGCGCAGGGAGGCGGCAGGCGGAGAGGCAGTATACCAGCCCATGTCGATGCTGGATATCCGGGGGAATCTGATTCGTCTGGCAATCGCCGCTGTTTTCCTTGTTATTGGGGCACTTCTGGGCCAGACCGGTTTTTCGTTTGCATTTTACCTGATTGCGTATCTGATAACCGTACTTCCGGTGGCGGCAAAGGTAGCGCACAATTTTACGCACGGCAAATATTTTGACGAATACCTGCTGATCCTGATTGCATCGCTGGGCGCGTTTCTGCTTGGCAACCGTCCGGAGGCAAGTGTGGTGTTGATCCTGCACGGGGTTGGCAAGATTATCAGTGATCTGGTGCTCAGCTCGACGCATAAGTCGCTTTCTCAGCAGACCGCCTTTGTGCCGGACAGCGCTTCGGTGGTCAATATGCAGGGCGAGGAACGCCATGTTTCCCCGTCGGAAATTCGTATTGGTGAGTTTGTACTGGTTCGTTCGGGGGAGCGCATCCCGATTGACGGTACGGTACTGCGCGGTGAAGGTACGATAGATGACAGCGTGCTGACAGGCGCCAGCGAGCCGGTTCAGATATCCCAAAAGGATCACGTTCTCGCGGGCAGCCTGTACACCGGTTCTCTGCTTCTGCTGCGTGCTACCTCCCGGTTTGCGGACTGTGCGGTCAGCCAGATCCAGCGCGTGCAGGAAGAAGGCAAGGAACGCAAAGCTTCGCTGGAAAAAGGGCTTACGCACGGTGCAGCCCGGTTCATTCCGGTTATTGTTGTGCTGGCGATCCTGCTGTCTGTTATTCCGCCGCTGTTCCACTCCAGTACTTCCATTGAAAACTGGGTTTACCGTGCGTTGACCATTCTGGTCGTATGCTGCCCGACGGCGCTGCTGATTTCCGTGCCGTTGTGCTTCCTGTGTGGCAATGGCCGTTTGTCCCAGAAGGGGATCCATGCCAAGGGCAGTGAAGCGATCGAGAAAATGGCGGAACTGCGCATGGCTGTGTTTGACAAGACCGGAACGTTGACCGAGGGCCGTATGCATGTCAAGGAAATCCACACTACAAAGGATTTCAATCAGGAAAGCATTCTGGCACTTGCTGCGGCTGCAGAGCAGCTCTCCCCGCACCCGGTCGCGCGCGCAGTGGTTGCCGCGTATCAGGGTACGCCGCAGAAAATCAGCGAATTTGAAGAATTCCCGGGACGCGGCGTGCGTGCGCGGATCGGCAACCGAAATCTGCTTGTCGGCAACCGGAGGCTGATGGTTTCGCGCGGCGTGAAAGGCGTTCCGGATATTCGTGGGACGGTAGTCTACGTGGCGTATGAGGGCGACTATGCCGGCGCAATCGTACTGGAGGACAAGGTCCGGCCAGAGGCTGAGGAGGCAATTAAGGGACTGAAGAGCCAGGGTGTGCTTCGCACGGTCATCCTGACGGGTGATACGGAATCCCCCGCCCAGCAGACTGCGGATGCCATCGGTATTGATACCGTACATTTTGGCCTGCAGCCGGAAGAAAAGGCTTCGAAGATGGAATTCCTGATGCGCACCATCCCGACGGATGGCACTGCCGCCTATGTGGGTGACGGTGTCAACGATATCGAAGAACTGGACATGGCAGATGTCGGCATTGCAATGGGTGTAGCGGGTTCGCAGCAGTCCGCGAATGCGGCCAATGTGCTGATTATGACCCATGACCTGACCCGCTTGAGCGACGGCATGCGCATTGCTCGCAGGACACACGGTATTGCCATGCAGAACATGGTAATTGTGCTGCTGATTAAGCTGCTTCTGGCGCTGCTGACCCTGCTCGGCGTTGCCTATATGTGGCAGGCGATCGCGGCTGATGTGCTGCTGACTGTTCTTACTGTTCTCAACTCTGCCCGCATCTTGGGTATCAAGTAAAAGAAAAGGACCATACCGACCATTCCGGTATGGTCTTTTTGCTCGAAATATGTTATACTAACTCTGTATTTTGTTTCGGAGGAAAACGTCTTGCATAAGAAGATGGAAGCCATTTTGTCCCGTGTGCAGAAGCCGGCGCGCTATGTCGGCGGCGAATGGGGCTCGGTGATGAAAAATAAAAATGAAGTGGACCTGCGGTTTGCCTTCTGCTTTCCGGATACGTATGAGGTTGCCATGTCGCACCTTGGCTCACGTATCCTGTACGGCCTGCTGAACGACCAGAAGGGCATCTGGTGCGAACGGGTCTGTGCGCCGTGGATCGATATGGAAGCCGAAATGCGCAATGCCGGTATCCCGCTGTACGGTCTGGAAAGCGGAGACCCGTTGTACGAATTTGACATCATTGCGTTTACGCTGCAATACGAGCTGTCGTTTACCAACATCCTGAACATGCTTGATCTGGGCGGCGTGCCGGTACTGGCAAAAGACCGCACTGAGCTCAAGCACATTGTCGCCTGCGGCGGTCCGTGCGCATATAACCCGGAACCGCTCTGCGATTTCGTTGATCTGTTCATGATCGGTGACGGCGAGGAGATCATGCTCGAGTTTACCGACCTTCACCGCAAAGCAAAGCGTGAAAACTGGACAAAGCAGGAATTCCTCGTGCAGGCGGCGCAGATCGAGGGCATGTATGTGCCGTCGCTTTACGAGGTGTCTTATCACGAAGACGGTACAATCGACCGCGTCACGCCGACGAACGGTGCGCCTGCAATGGTGCAGAAGCGCATCGTGAAGGACCTCGATACCATGTATTATCCGGAGTACTTTGTCGTTCCCTCCACTGATATTGTGTTCGACCGCGCGATGATCGAGCTGTTCCGCGGATGCCCGCGCGGCTGCCGGTTCTGCCAGGCAGGGCATACCTACCGTCCGCTGCGCACCAAATCCAAGGAAGTGCTGCTGAGGCAGGCAGAGGCGGTGCTCAAAAATTCCGGTTATGAAGAAATTTCGCTTTCCTCGCTGTCTACCAGCGATTATGGAGACTTGTCCGGCCTGACCGAGGGGATGCTGGACTACTGTGAGCCGCGTCACATCAGTCTGTCGCTCCCCTCGCTGCGTGCGGACAGCTTCAGCGCCGAACTGATGCAGCGCGTGCAGAAAACGCGCAAAAGCGGCCTGACCTTTGCCTGCGAGGCGGGCACCCAGCGCCTGCGCGACGTCATCAACAAGAATATCCGCGAGGAGGACGTGCTCCACGCATGCGAAATTGCATTTCAGGGCGGCTGGAACAACGTAAAACTGTACTTCATGATCGGCCTGCCGACCGAGACCACCGAGGATTTAGACGGTATCGCGGAAATCTGCAAAAAGGTCGCCTACTGCTGGCGTATGAATACCAACAACCGCGCGCGCGGTGTGCGCATCACAGCGTCCGCCTCCTGCTTTGTGCCCAAGCCGCAGACCCCGTTCCAGTGGGATGCGCAGGACACGCTCGAGCAGTTCCGCGAAAAGCAGGCGCACATGAAGGTCATCATGAAGACCAAAAACGTCACCTACAACTGGCACGACGCGGAGACCTCGGTACTCGAGGGCGTGATCGCCCGCGGCGACCGCCGGCAGGGCAAAGCGATTTATCTTGCCTGGCAGCGTGGCTGCAGGATGGACGGCTGGGACCAGTGCTTTGACTATGACAAGTGGATGCAGGCCTTTGCCGACTGCGGCCTCGACCCGGCGTTTTATGCGTCCCGCCAGCGTCCGCTCGACGAGGGATTTCCGTGGGATCACATCGGCTGCGGCACGCGCAAGGAGCATCTCAAACACGAGTGGGAGCTGTCCCGCGAGGCGGCTGTGACGCCCGACTGCATGCAGAAATGCGCGGGCTGCGGCGCGAATGCCCTGCTGAAGGGAGGCAAGTGCTGTGTTTAAGGCCAGAATGAAATTTGCCAAGGAGGGGCGGGCAAAATACATCTCCCACCTCGACCTGATGCATACCATGCAGCGCGCGATGGCACGCTGTCAGATGCCGCTCTGGTTTACCGAAGGGTTCAACCAGCACGCCTATGTGTCGGTGGCCCTGCCGCTTTCAACCGGATATTCGGGCGAGTGCGAATTTCTGGATTTCAACATCACCTCTGAGTCCGTGCCGGTCAACGCGGTCGAAGCGCTCAACGACGTATTCCCGGAGGGGCTGCGCGCGATTGAAATCTACCCGCTTACAGACGGCGGGATGAAGGTTGGCGCGATCGAGTGGTCGCAGTACCGTATCACCTGGGGCTTTGAGGGCAAGGTGCCCACGGGCTTTGCTGACGCGGTGCGCGATCTGTTCCGCCGCCCGGTGGTCGAGATCGTCAAACGCTCCAAGCGCGGCGAGAAAACGGTCAACATGAAAGACCTGATGCGCGACCTGACCATTACCGAAGGCGAAGACGAGGTCATCGCCGTGGTCACCACCGCCGCAGGCAATAACAACATGAGCCCGGAATATCTGACCCGGGCGATTCGCCAGTATCTGCCGGAGTATGAGATTCCGTTCAGCGCGTACCACCGCATGAACGTGTTTACGGCGGACGGCACCCCATTCCGATAAGAGGAGGCAACCCATGCCCACCCCAGTTACAGTTTCCGAAGAACAGCTGCAAAACCAGTTTACCTATATCGACGCGGTCGCATCGCTCATCCGCGATAAGCGCCTGCGCGCCTATACCCATACCTTCGGCTGCCAGCAAAATGAGGCGGATACCGAGCGCATCCGCGGCATGCTGCACGAGATGGGATACGAGATGACCGATGATGTCAATGAAGCGGATTTCATCCTGTTCAACACCTGCGCAGTGCGCGAACACGCGGAAGATCGTGCGTTTGGCAACATTGGCGCGCTCAGCCATTTGAAAAAGCAGCGGCCGGATATCATCATCGCCCTGTGCGGCTGCATGGCGCAGCAGGAGAAAAACGTCGAGAAGATCAAAAAAAGCTATCCGCAGGTCAGCCTGCTGTTCGGCACGCATGCGCTGTGGCGCTTCCCGTCGCTGCTGTACCGCGTGCTGAACGGGGAGAAACGCGTGTTTGACATCGGCGGTGAAGACGATATTGCCGAAGGCCTGCCTGTGCTGCGCGCAAAGGGTGCAAAAGCGTGGCTGTCCATCATGTATGGGTGCAATAACTTCTGCACGTACTGCATTGTTCCCTATGTGCGCGGGCGTGAGCGCAGCCGTCATCCGGAGGAAATCGAAAAGGAGCTGCGCGAGCTGGTCGCGGCAGGGTACAAAGAGATCACCCTGCTCGGCCAGAATGTGAACTCCTACGGCAAGGATTTGGGGCTGGATATCGACTTTGCCGATCTGCTGCGCCGCTTAAACGCCGTTCCCGGCGACTTCTGGCTGCGGTTTATGACCAGCCACCCCAAGGACGCGAGCCCGCGGCTGTTCGACGCCATGGCGGACTGCGAAAAGGTGGCAAAGCAGCTGCACCTGCCGTTCCAGTCGGGCAGCGACGAGATTTTGCGCCGCATGAACCGGCGGTATACCGCATCGGAGTATAAAAAGCTGATCGCATATGCACGCGAAAAAATGCCGGATATTACGCTGTCGAGCGATATTATTGTCGGTTTCCCAGGGCAAACCGAAGAAGATTTTGAGCAGACGCTCGCGCTTGTGCGCGCGGTGCGCTTCGACCTGCTGTTTACCTTCCTGTATTCGCCCCGCAGCGGCACGCCTGCGGCTTCCTACGAGGATCATGCCACCCCCGCTGAAAAACAGGCGCGGTTTGAGCGGCTGCTGAAAACACAGGATGAGATCGTTGCCGAGCGGCAGGCTGCCTATCAGGGAAAACGCCTGCGTCTGCTGGTGGACGGCGAGGCCAAGGGGCCGGATTATCCATTTACCGCACGCACCGAGGGCAACCTGCTTGTGTGCGTGTGCGGGGAGGGCCTCCGCATCGGTGATTTTATCGAGGCAGAAATTGAAAAGACAACACTTCGCTGCCTGTTTGCACGAAAAATATAGAAAGAGGTACAAAAATGGCAGAACTCACGCCCATGATGAAACAGTACTTTGAAATCAAGAATAAAAACAAGGATTACATCCTGTTTTACCGTCTGGGGGATTTTTATGAGATGTTTTTTGAGGACGCCAAGCTGGTCTCCCGTGAGCTGGAACTGACGCTTACCGGACGCGACTGCGGACAGGAAGAGCGCGCGCCCATGTGCGGCGTACCGTATCACAGTGCGGAGGGGTACATCGCAAAGCTGGTGCAGAAGGGATACAAAATCGCCATCTGCGAGCAGGTAGAGGATCCCAAACTTGCCAAGGGACTTGTCCGGCGCGAGATCGTCCGGCGTGTCACGCCGGGGACTGTTGTGGAAGCATCCATGCTGGATGAAAACCGCAACAATTTCCTAGGCTGTGTATTTGCCGTACAGGGCGGGATCGGCGTGTGTTTTGCCGATATCACCACCGGCGAGGTATATGCCACCGGTTCGGATAACTGGCAGGATATTGCCAGCGAGTTCGGCCGGTTTGCCCCGCGCGAGGTATTGGTCGGCGGTATCGCCGCGACTGCGGAATCCCTTACCGCCTTTTTGCGCGAGCGGTTGGAAGCACTCATCGAGCCGATGCCGGAGGAGAGCTTTGCAGCACAGCAGGCGGCCGAACGGGTGATCCGGCACTTCCATATTGAAGACTTTGATGCAGCCGGTCTGACCGATCTGCCGCAGACCGTGCAGTGCCTGGGCGGCCTTCTGTCTTATCTCGAGCAGACGCAGCAGGCCAGCCTGGCAGCGCTGAACCATCTGCAGGTATATCATCAGGGACAGTATATGGAGCTTGACCTGATCGCGCGCCGCAACCTTGAGCTGTGTGAAACCATGCGCACCAAGGAGAAAAAGGGTACGCTGCTCTGGGTGCTCGACCACACGCGGACCGCAATGGGCTCGCGCCTGATCCGACAGTGGCTGGAAAAACCGCTGTATAACCCGCTGCATATCGCACGCCGGCAACAGGCGGTAGGCGCGCTGTGCGATGATGTCATTACCCGGACGGCGCTGACCGATGCGCTCAAAAAAGTGTTCGATATGGAGCGCCTGATCGGCCGCATTGTCTATGGTTCGGCGAACTGCCGGGACTTACGTGCCCTGGCGTCTGCGATTTCCTGTATGCCGGAAATCCGGGAACAGGCGGCGTTGTTCGGGCAGGCCATGCTGCGTGAGGTCACCGGCAATATCGACCTGCTGGAAGATATCCGCACATTGATCGAAATGTCCATTGTGGACAAACCGCCGATTTTACTGCGGGAAGGCGGCCTGATCCGCACGGGCTATCATGAGGAAATCGACTCGCTGCGCGACCTGGCTTCGGGCGGTAAAGGGAAGATTGCCGCCATCGAGCAGCGTGAACGTGAGCGAACCGGCATCAGCAAGTTAAAAATCGGTTATAACCGTGTATTTGGCTATTATATCGAGGTCAGTAAGTCCAATGTGAGCGCGGTGCCGGACGATTACATCCGCAAGCAGACGCTGGCAAACGGCGAACGGTATATCACAGAAGAACTCAAACAGCTCGAAAGCACGGTGCTTGGTGCGCAGGAACGTTTGACTGCACTGGAATACGATGTTTTTGTCGAGGTGCGCGACCGGGTAGCCCGGGAGGTGCACCGCGTACAGCAAACCGCACAGGCAATAGCAACATTGGATGTATTGTGCGCGTTGGCAGATGTGGCGTGTGACAACAACTACACCTGTCCGGTGGTGGATTTCTCCGACCGCATTGAAATCAGGGATGGCCGCCATCCGGTTGTGGAAAAAATGCTGGCGGACAGTCTGTTCATTCCGAATGACACCATTCTTGATCGGGAGGAAAACCGCGTTGCCATCATCACCGGCCCAAACATGGCCGGTAAATCCACCTATATGCGGCAGGTGGCGCTGATTACTATTATGGCGCAGATCGGCTCATTCGTGCCGGCCGCGTCCGCGCATATCGGTGTAGTGGACCGCGTGTTCACCCGTGTCGGCGCGTCGGATGATCTGGCAAGCGGCCAGTCCACCTTCATGGTGGAGATGAGCGAGGTTGCCGATATCCTGAAGCATGCGACCCGGAACAGTCTGCTGATTTTGGATGAGATCGGCCGCGGCACTTCGACCTATGACGGCATGAGCATCGCCCGCGCGGTGATCGAGTATGTGGCGGATAAGCGCAAGGTGGGTGCGCGCGCCCTGTTTGCCACGCACTATCACGAATTGACCGTGCTGGAAGAGTTGGTCAAGGGCGTGAAGAACTACAATATTGCAGTGAAAAAGCGCGGAGACGATATCACCTTCCTGCGCAAGATCGTGCGCGGCGGCGCGGACGACAGCTACGGCATTGAGGTTGCCAAGCTTGCCGGTGTGCCGAGCGCGGTTATCAAACGCGCAAAGGCAGTGCTCGCTGATCTCGAAGCCACTATGCCCAGACCCGAGCTGCGCGAGGTGGCAGAAGAAGAGGATGTACCGCAGATCACTATGGACAGCCTGTCAGGCAATGCGGTTGCAGAACGGCTGCGCGCCCTGCAGGTGGACACCATGACGCCGATCGAAGCACTGAACGCGCTGTATGAACTGAAAAAACTGTTGTAACGAAGAGGTTGGTATGGATAGAGGACGAACCCTGAAATGTCTGCGCTGCAGCGCAGACATGAAAAATGCAGGACGGGAAACCATTCAGCTGGGCCAGACCGGATGGCTGCTTGGCGACCTGCCTAATTTGCTGGCGGGCGGGCTGGATGTAGATATCTGGTGCTGCCCGTCCTGTGGGAAGCTGGAATTCTTCTGCGGTAAAGAGGAAGAGGCCAATCTGCCGCAAAAGACCTGCCCGCACTGTGGCGGACAGCATGACTTTGATTATCCGAAATGCCCGCATTGTGGATACGACTACTATGCGTAACAATCCGTCTTTTACTTAGAAAGGACACCAAATGGCAATCATCCATGAATTATCCCCGCATCTTGCCGATTTAATCGCAGCGGGAGAGGTGGTCGAGCGTCCGGCTTCCGTGGCAAAAGAGCTGATCGAGAACGCGATCGACGCCGGCTCGACCCGCATCACCGTGGAGATCGAGAACGGCGGCATCACCTATCTGCGCATTGCAGACAACGGCTGCGGCATGTCGGCGGAGGACGCGCCGGTGGCGTTCCGCCGTCACGCCACCAGCAAGCTGCGTACCGAAGCCGACCTTGCCGCGATCGGCACGCTGGGCTTTCGCGGCGAGGCTCTGGCGGCGATCTCTGCGGTCACGCGTATTGACCTGTTTACCCGGCAGGCCGGGGCAATCGCCGGGCTGCACCTGCACCTTGAAGCAGGGGAGCTGCAGGCACAGGAGGAGGCCGGCTGTCCGGAGGGCACGACCATGGTCGTGCGCGACCTGTTTTATAATACGCCCGCCCGCATGAAATTTCTCAAAAAGGACTTTACGGAAGCGGGATATATCCTCAGTGTGGTGCAGCATGCGGCACTTTCCCATCCGGAGATTGCGTTTACGCTGATCCGCGATGGAAAGCAGGTGTTTACGACCGACGGCAGGGGTAAGCTGCTAACGCCTGTATTCTCGGTATTCGGCAAGGAAATGACCGCGAATATGATTGAGGTGCCGCGCACCGAGCGGAACGGCATGACGGTTTACGGTTATATTGTCAAGCCGCATGCCGGGCGTCCCAACCGCTCAATGCAGCACTTTTTTGTCAACGGGCGCTACGTCAAAAGCCGCCTGATGCAGGCGGCCCTCGAAGAAGCGTACCGCAACGCCATCATCACGGGCAAGTATCCCTCCGGTGCGGTGTTCCTTGAACTGCCGCTGGCGGCGGTGGATGTCAACGTGCACCCTGCAAAGACCGAGGTCAAATTTTCGCAGGAAAAGCCGGTTTTTGAAGCAGTATACGTCGCCTGTAAGAATGCAATCATGGCGAACGATAATATGCCGCATATCGAACATAAGGAGAAGACGGCGCCTGCTGAAAAGACACAGGAACCGGCGCCGGTTTACGAGCAGCAGCGGTTTGCCGTGCCGAAGGCAGCGGAATCCCCTGCGGTTTCTGCGGTAAAAAAGCACGATGATGTGCCTGATCTGGAGGATTTCCTGGTCGCTGTGCCGCCGCGCGCACAGAAACCACGCTCTTTCGGTATGTACGCCGCCGCACCGCGCATTTTGCAGGAAGAGCCGGAACCGCATCCGGTGTACCAGCCGGATATTGCAGCAAGCCGCTTGGCAGAGACGGATAGAGACAGCGAAAAGCTTCCCGCTGTACACACGGAATCGCAGCCCTCTGAACCGCAGAAGATGGAGCCGCTGGACAGCGGCGCGCGTGTGATCGGGGAATGCTTTCAAACCTATCTGATTGCAGAGGATAAGGACGGCCTGATCCTGATCGACAAACATGCCGCGCACGAGCGTATCCTGTTCAACAAGTTGCGTGCGGAAACCGAAATGCCGCAGCAGGAGCTGCTTACGCCGGTAATCGTCGAGCTGACCGGCGAGGAAGCTGCGGCGATTCAGGCACAGATTGAGGATATCCGCAAGGCGGGATTTGCCATCGATCCGTTCGGGGAAAACAGCTTTGCAGTGCGCAGTGTCCCGGCATATCTGGACAGCGGGGACGTGCAGAGCGTAATCGGTGAACTTGCTGAAAAAGCGATGAACAGCCGGGCCACTGTGCCCGATCGCCTGGACGATCTGATCCACACGGTTGCCTGCAAGGCTGCCATCAAGGCGGGGAAGGCAACCAGCCTGACCGAGCTGCAGGACCTTTGCGATCGTGTGCTTGGGGACGAAGATGTGCGCTCCTGCCCACACGGCAGGCCGACGACCGTCCGCCTGACCAAATATGAGCTAGATAAAATGTTCAAGCGCGTCAATCAATGATAAAAGGAGATATCCATGGAAAACCGCCTGATTTGTATCTGCGGCCCTACGGCGAGCGGCAAGACCGCGCTGTCGGTCGCGCTGGCAAAACAACTGCATACCGAGATCATTTCAGCGGACTCCATGCAGATATACCGCGGGATGGATATAGGAACCGCCAAACCAACCATGGAGGAACGCCAGGGGGTTCCGCATCACCTGCTGGATGTCTGCGAGCCGGGCGAGCCGTTTTCAGTGGCACGATATGTGGAGCTGGCGGACGCGGCGGCGCAGGACATCCTGTCACGCGGGATGGTTCCGGTTGTTGTCGGCGGTACCGGGCTGTATATGGATGCACTGATCGAGTGCAGCACGTTTTCGGGCGATGAGACCGACCTGTCTATCCGTGAAAAATATCAGCGCATGGCGGCGGAACAGGGGAACGAAGCCGTGCATGCCTGCCTGGCCAAAGTTGACCCGGAGGGAGCGGGACGGCTACATCCCAACAACCTCAAACGTGTGATCCGCGCGCTGGAATATTATGAGCAGACGGGCGAGAAGATTTCTGCCCACAATGAG
>USSI01000028.1 GCA_900557315.1 uncultured Butyricicoccus sp.
GAAGGAAATCGACGCAAAGGAAATGCACCAGATCAGCCCAGTGCCCCAGTATTTCATCCGGGTTTTGACACGGTAGCCGAAATACCGCGCCAGGAAATCCAGTATCAGCGCTGCTTCCAGCGCGTTGATCGTCATTTCAAAAGGGAAATTCATGGCCTCAGACTCCCCATATACCGCATAAACGCCGCCTGTGCTTCCTCACTCTTCGCCCTGCTGACCGGGATTTCCTCCCCTGTCGTCAGCGTCATGCGGTTTCTGCTGCAAATCCGGATGAACCGGCAGTTGACCAGATAGCCGACATGGCACCGGATAAAATCCCGGTTTTTCAGTTCCGCCTCGATGTCCCCGATCCGCGCTTTGAACCGCAGGTCACGCTCCACCCCGTGCAGGATGACATAATGCCCGTCGCTTTCAAAATAGCGGATATCGGACAACGGCACTCTCATACTGGTTCCGTTGATCGAAACAGTGAAATCCGTCTGCCTGCCGGACAGTGCGGAAATCATGTGCCTGACAACCTCGGGCAAATCCTCCGGCGCGGATTTCCGCAGGAACCAGAAGGGCTGGAATGCAAACGCCTTGTACACCAGGTTCTCCAGCCCGGACAGGAACACGATCAGCGGCCGGTCAGCCATCAAGGACAACTCGTTGGCAACCGAAAAGCCGGTCATCTCCGGCATGTCGATATCCAGAAACAGCGCGGCGGTCGGGTGCAGGGTAATCTCCCGCAAAGCCGCCATGCCGGAATCGGTGCATACAATTTCCGGCGACGCGCCTTCCGCTGCGCAGGCTTCCCGCAGCTGTCTGGCAAATGCCTGCGTGAACACGGTATCATCGTCACAAATCACAATACGCATGGATTGATCCCCCGGGTTTAATCTGTGCGCCGCGGACATTTACGCCTGTCCCCTTTTGTACATGCCCCGGATAATCTGCCGGAAGCGGATGAGGAACAGGATGGTTGTCGTTGCGGCAGCGAGGAAATCCGCCACCGGCTCGGCAAAGAACACCGCGAACAGCTTGTCCTCAAAGAAGTGCGGCAGGACGAGGATGAGCGGGATCAGCAAAATGATTTTGCGCTCAAGCGCAAGGAACAGAGAAATCTTTGCCTCGCCCAGCGCGACAAAGCACTGCTGGAACGTATACTGGAACGCTGTCGTGAAGCCAACTGCAAAGTAGATGCGCAGCGCCCACGCAGTCATGTCCACCAATGCGGCGTTCCGGTTAAACAACTGTGCCACAATATGCGGCGCAAGCTGCACCAGCCCCCAAACGCCGAACGAAAACACACAGGCGATCAGCAGGTTGTATTTGACCGCCTGGTTCATACGGCCGGGCCGGCCCGCGCCGTAATTGAAGCTCATGATGGGCTGCGCCCCCTGCGTCAGCCCCATCAGCGGCATCTGCACCATCTGCGCGACCGAGGTCAGGATGGTCATCGCGCCAACTGCCAGGTCGCCGCCATACTGCTGCAAAGACACGTTGAACGTAACAGTCAGCAGGCTTTCGGTGGACTGCATGACAAAGGGCGACGCCCCCAGCGCAACCGCAGGCAACAGCAGCTTGCTGTCCCACCGGAAAAACGCCTTCCTCAGCCGCAGCGTACTCTTTCTGCCAGTCAGGAACCTGACCACCCACGCCGCGGAAACCGCCTGCGAGATGACCGTCGCAACTGCGGCGCCGCGCACGCCCATGCCGAACACAAAGATGAACACCGGGTCAAGCACAACATTGAGCACCGCACCAATCAGTACGGTTTTCATCGCTACGCCGGACTTGCCCTGCGCGGTGATAAAGCCGTTGAGCCCCAGCGCAGTCATGACGAAAATCGTGCCAAGCACGTAGATATTCAGATACTGCATGGCATAAGGCAGCGTATCCGCCGATGCGCCGAACAGCACGAGCAGAGGCTCCTGGAACAGCAGGAACAGCACGGTCAGCACGATCGCCAGCCCCCACAGCGCGGCGGTGCAGGTGCCGAGCGTGCGCTCGGCCTTTTCATGCTCGCGCGCGCCCATGAAAATGGATGCGCGCGGCGCGCCGCCCATACCGATCAGCGCCGCAAACGCGGAAATCAGCGTAATCACCGGGAAGGTGACGCCCATGCCGGTCAGCGCGAACGCACCTTCTCCCGGGATTTGCCCAATATAGATGCGGTCAACGATGTTGTACAGCAGATTCACCACCTGTGCGCAGATCGTCGGCAGCGCCAAGCGCACAAGCAGAGGACCGACCGGGTCACGCCCGAGGTCGGCCTCGCGGTTCTTCTTCTGTTTTTCTTCCGTCATGCCTTTGCGCTGTCCTCCTTAATCAGGATGCGCAGTGCCTCTACTGCGGTTTTCACGCCGCGTTCTGCCGCATCCGGCGGGATGCTGGGCGCGTCGTCGTTATCCGCGTTCCACAATACGTTGAGCACCGCGCCGCACCGCACATGCAGCACCTGCGAGACGATAAACAGCGCTGCGGTCTCCATTTCGCTTGTGAGCGCGCCCGCCGCCTTCCACGCCTTCCACTTGGCAAGCAGTTCATCCGCAATGGGCTGCTGTGCCGGGCGGATTTCGCCGTAAAAGCTGTCCTTGGACTGGATGACGCCGATATGGTGGGTCAGGCCGAGCTTTACCGCCGCGTCGCGCAGCGCAGAGACGACCGCAAAGTCCGCCGTGGCCGGGAACTCGATGGGCAGGTACTCGCGGCTTGTGCCTTCCTGCCGGATGGCCGCCGTCGCAATGACGATATCGCCGCCGCAGACCTCGTCCACAATACCGCCCGAGGTGCCCACGCGGATGAACGTATCCGCGCCGCACTCCACCAGCTCTTCGAGCGCGATCGCAGCAGACGGCCCGCCGATGCCGGTCGAGCATACCGCAACCGGCACACCGTCGAGCTTGCCCGTCCACAGCGTGTACTCGCGGTTCTGCGCAATCTGCTTCGGCCCGTCAAAGTAGCGCGCGATTTTCTCCGAGCGCGCCGGGTCTCCCGGCAGGATCACATAGCGTCCTATATCGCCCTTTTGGATTTGAATGTGCATTTGTTTGCCGTCAATCAACATATCGTTTTCCCCTCCCGTTCAATCGTGCGGATATTCTTTTCCGCCTTGGAGCGCGGCAGCATGACTTCATGCCCGCAGCCCTCGCATTTGAGTTTGAAATCCATCCCCGTGCGCAGCACCTTCCACTGCTTTGAGCCGCACGGATGCGGCTTTTTCATGGTCAGGATGTCTCCAACCTGTACGTCCATTCTCTCACTCCTCTATAGATATCCCGTATCCTCCGTTCCCCATTCCGTGCCGCTCTTATGCCGCATATCGCCGTCTGCCGTTCTATCTATCCACCGCTTTTATCCGATTTGCATTTCAATTATACCATATCCGCAGTGCTATTCCCACCGGATTTTTCATATAGTAGTGCAGACCCCAAAGGAGGCTCTGCTATATTATGAAAACAAGCGAATGCTACCTGCCCGAGGGCAGTTACACCGCACTGCCCGAGATGCGGCAGGCGCTCTCCTCGCTCGACGCACTGCGCCGCGCACAGGACGCGGGCACCATCCTTGAGGCGGTTGCGCAGCGATGCACTGCGGCACACGACCTGCTGTTTGACTTCGGCTTTGCGCAGGGCATCATGCCGCGCTCCTGCTGCGCGCTGGGCGTTGCCGAGGGCGACACGCGCGAGATCGCCATCCTGTCCCGCGTGGGCAAGCCAACCTGCTTTGCCGTGACCGGGGTGGACGAAACCGCCGACCCGCCCGCAGTCTGGCTGTCGCGCACGATCGTCCAGCAGCGCGCGCAGGACTTTTTCCTCGATTCCCTGACCCCGGGCGACGTCATCCCCGCCGCAGTCACCCACCTCGAGCCGTTCGGCGCGTTCGTGGACATCGGCTGCGGGGTCGCGTCGCTCATCGGCATTGAAAACCTGTCGGTCTCGCGCATCTTCCACCCCGGCGACCGGCTCTCAGTCGGCCAGTCCATCTATGCTGCGGTTCGTTCGGTCGATCGGGAGGCGCGCCGCATTTCGCTCACCCACCGCGAGCTGCTCGGCACCTGGGAGCAGAACGCCGCGCTGTTCTCCCCCGGGGAGACCGTGCGCGGCGTGGTGCGGTCGGTTGAGCCGTCCGGCGTGTTCATCGAGCTGGCGCCCAATCTGTCCGGGCTGGCCGAGCCGCGCGGCGACCTTGCCGCGGGCACGGTGGTTTCAGTGTACATCAAATCCATCCTGCCCCAGCGCATGAAAATCAAGCTGACCGTGATCGACGTGCTTGCTCCGGACGAAGAACCGCCGCTGCCGCGGTATTTCATCACCGGAGGGCACATCGACGAGTGGGTCTATACGCCTGCGTGCTGCGACCGGAAATATATTGCAACCGTGTTTGAATAATTATTCCCTGCCTTTGACGCGCTCCCAGTACGCTTTCGCAGCCTGTTCGGTCTTGTTCGGGCCGTAATCGTAGTAATGCGCGCCGCGCAGTCCATCCGGCAGGTACTGCTGCGGCGTCCAGTGGTTCGGGAAGTCGTGCGGGTACTGATAGGTCAACCCGCGGCCCAGCTTGGCCGCGCCGCTGTAATGCGCATCCTTGATGTGCGCCGGGATGTCCCCCACTTTCCCCGCACGGACGTCCGCCTGCGCCGCGCCGATGGCCAGGGCCGCGCTGTTGGACTTGGGCGCGGTCGCCATCAGGATGACCGCCTCGCCCAGCGGAATGCTCGCCTCGGGCAGGCCGAGCTGGAACGCGCTGTCCACGCACGCCTTGACGATCGGCATGCACTGCGGATAGGCCAGGCCCACGTCCTCCGCTGCGATGACCAGCATGCGCCGCGCGGCGGAGATCATATCCCCTGCCTCGAGCAGCCGCGCGAGATAATGCAGCGCCGCGTCCGGGTCCGAGCCGCGGATGGACTTCTGGAACGCGGACAGGATATCGTAATGGCTGTCACCGTCGCGGTCGTAGCGCATATTGGAGCGCTGCGCGGCCTGCTGTGCGTCCGCAAGCGTCACGCCCTGCTCCCCTGCGCCGAGCACGAGCAGCTCGACCGCGCCGAGCGCCTTGCGCACGTCGCCGCCGACCGCCTGCGCGATGTGAGCGGCCACGCCGTCCTCAACCGGGATTTCCCGGTCCCCAATGGCGAGCGTGAACGCCCGCTCGACCGCCTTCTGCATATCCCGCGCTTCGATGGGCTTGAACTCGAACACCGTGCAGCGGCTCAGGATGGCGTTGTAGATGTAAAAATAGGGGTTTTCGGTCGTGGACGCAATCAGCGTCATTTTGCCGGTCTCGATGAATTCCAGCAGGCTCTGCTGCTGTTTTTTGTTGAAATACTGGATTTCGTCCAGATACACCAGCGCGCCGTTTGGCGCAAGGAAGGTGTCCAGCTCGTCGATGATCGCCTTGATATCCGCAATGCCCGCCGTGGTGGCATTAAGGTGGTACAGCTTGCGGTCGGTCTGTTTGGCGATGATGGACGCGACCGTGGTCTTGCCCACGCCGGACGGGCCGTAAAAGATCAGGTTCGGGATATTGCCGCTCTCGATGACGCGGCGCAGCAGGCCGTTTTTGCCCAGCAGGTGCTGCTGGCCGACCACGTCGTCCAGCGTTTTCGGGCGGATTTTGTCCGCTAAGGGTTGATACATAGGGGTTCTCCTCATTCCTTCAGGGTTTGGCGGCAAGCATCGCCGTGACGACCGCCCAGCCGAATAAGCTGGCCAGACACAGCAGCACAAGCACAAGGGCGGCAGGCTTTTCCGCACCGCTGCATTTTCCGCGGAACAGCCGAACGATCGCGCCGCAGGCGAGCGCCGCGGACAGCACCAGCCAAAGCGCAGGCAGTCCATACATCCACGATACAGCCTCGTAATACGGCCGCATGGCCGGCCCGATGTCGCCCCACGTCATCACCCGCACCCAAAGCGCAAACAGCATCCACAGCAATGCCGCATAGCCAAGTGCATATCCTGCCTTTTTCATATTGATCCCCGCCTTCCGTATATGTCCATTATAGCACGCCCTCCCTTTGGACACAAACAGGGCTTGACTTTCCCGCTTTACCGTGATAAACTATCTGCAGTCAAGTAAACTGCAAAAGGAGAATCCGCCATGGACAAGCCCTTTCTCGATAAACTCCGCAAGATCGACCCCTATGTTCCGGGCGAGCAGCCGCAAACCGCGGACATCATCAAGTTAAACGCCAACGAGAACCCCTACCCGCCCGCGCCGGGCGTGCAGGAGGTGCTGCGTACGTTCGATGCGTCCTCTCTCGCGCTCTATCCGGATGCCAGCGGCAAGCGCCTCAAAACCGCGCTGGCAGACCGCTTCGGTGTAAAGCCCTCGCAGGTGTTCCTCGGCAACGGGTCGGATGACGTGCTCGCGCTCGCGTTCCAGTCCTTCTTCTGCTCGGATGAGCCCATCCTCTACCCGGACATCACCTATTCGTTCTATCCGGTCTGGTGCGACCTGTTCCGCATCCCGTATGCGACTGTGCCGCTGGATGACAACTTCTGCGTGAACATCCGCGACTACGACAAGCCGAACGGCGGCGTGGTGCTGCCCAACCCGAACGCGCCGACCGGGCGCGGCCTGTCGCTCGATGTGCTCGAAGACCTGTTGCAGCACAATGCGGACTGCGTGGTCATCATCGACGAGGCCTATGTGGACTTCGGCGCGCAGAGTGCGGTCCCGCTGCTGGACAAATACGAGAACCTGCTCATCGTGCAGACCATGAGCAAATCACGCTCGCTGGCCGGCATGCGAATCGGCTACGCGCTTGGCTCGGAAACGCTGATCGCCACGCTGGAGGCGGTCAAGAACTCGTATAACTCCTACACCATGGATGCGCTCGCGCTCGCGGTGGGCGAAGCGTCGGTCAAGGACGAAGCGTATTTCCAGGACACCTGCCGCAAGGTTGCCGTGACGCGTGAACGCGCGGCGGACGAACTGCGGGCGCTGGGCTTTACCGTCCTGCCCTCGCTGACCAACTTCCTGTTTGTCACGCATCCCAAAAAGAACGCCCCGGTCATTTTTGAGTATATGAGACAGAAAAACATCTTTATCCGCTATTTCAAGCTGCCGCGCATTGATAATTATTTGCGCATCACAATCGGCACGGACGAGCAGATGGACAAGCTGATCGCCGCGCTCAAAGAATTTCTGTAACAAAAAGCGTTCCGCAAAAATCCGCGGAACGCTTTTGTTATCCCTTGATGACGATCCCCAGCCGCTTTGCCAGCATCACGGCCTGCTCCATGGTCACGACCGCGCCGCGCAATTCGGCGTTGGTGTCCGATATAGCCAACCCATCCAGCGTGCAGCCGGTCAGGTCCAGCCCTGCGAGCGGCGTGTGCAGAAAGCTTGCCGACCGCAGCACGGTTTTATCCAGCCGCAGCGCCTTCCATGTGCACTCATTCAGGGAGGCATTGCCGAGGTCGCACGCGGAGAACGTAACCCCGCGCAGCCGCGCGCGGTCAAACACTGCGTAGGACAGCGCACAGCCGTCAAACGACGCCTCCCGCCAGCCGGTCTCGCCAAAGCCCGCACCGACCGCCTTGCAGTCCTCGAATGCCGCACGTTCAAAGAACCCGTCACGCCAGCCGCTGTTCGACAGCTCGCACTGCCGGAACACGACGTCGCTCAAATCTGCGCGCTCCCAGCGGCACCCGGTCAGGCGGCAGCCCTCGAGCAGCACGCCGTGCAGCCGCAGCCCCTCAAACCGCGTGCCGGACAGGTCCGCGCCGCGGATGTGCAGCCCCTCGGCCAGCCGCTCCTCCCGCTCGCAGCGGGAAAGCAGCGCTGCCGCATCGGATACCGGCTCCAGCGATGCGGGCAGGCGCGCGGTCATGTCTTATCGAGCAGCTTAATGATCTCGTCGATCTTGCCCTCGCGGGCCTGCTCGTCGCCCGTCTCAAATGCGTCCTGCACACAACCCGACAGATGGGCGCGCAGCACCTCCCGCTGCGCCTTGTGCACCAGCGACTCGACCGCCTGCAGCTGCGTGACAATCTCCATGCAGTAGCGGTCGTCCTCGATCATCTTGAGCACGCCGTCCAGCTGCCCCCGCGCGGTGCGCAGGAGCGGCTCGACCTTTTTCCGGTCAGCCCTCATTCCATGCCAACCACCTTGTATCCGGCCTGCTCGACCGCCTCGGTGAGTTTCGCGTCATCCGGCAGGCTGCTGCCCTGCACGGTCGCCTTGCCGCTCGCGAGGTCTACGTCCGCGGCCACGCCCGGGAATGCCTCGAGCGCCTTTTTCACGTGCGCCACACAGTGCTCGCACATCATACCTTCGACCTTGATAACCTTTTTCATCATTTTTGTTTCCTCCTTGGGCAGAACAGTATATTCACCCGGCTTTGCTGCCGGTTTAGGGGTACCTTTGAAGAACCGGAGCCGCAGCGCGTTGGACACCACGCAGACCGAGCTCAGGCTCATTGCGGCCGCGCCGATCATCGGGCTGAGCTTCAGCCCCAGCGGAATCCACAGCACACCCGCCGCGATCGGAATGCCAATGCAGTTATAGAAGAACGCCCAGAACAGGTTCTGGCGAATGTTGCGCATGGTCTGGCGGGACAGGCGGATCGCATCCACCGCATCCATCAGGTCGCTCTTCATCAGCACCACGTCCGCAGACGAAATCGCCACGTCCGTACCCGCGCCGATGGCGATGCCCACGTCCGCGCGCGCCAGTGCGGGCGCGTCGTTGATGCCGTCGCCCACCATGGCAACCTTGCGGCCCTGCGCCTGCTTTTCGCGCACCACACGTTCCTTGTCCTGCGGCAGCACCTCGGCCACCACGTCCTTGATGCCGAGTTCCTCGGCGATCGACTGCGCAGTCGCCTGGTTATCGCCGGTCAGCAGGGTCACCTCGACGCCCAGGCTTTGCAGCGCGTCAACCGCCGCGCGGCTGGTCGGCTTGAGCACGTCCGCCACCGCGAAAATGCCCGCCACCTGCCGGTTTGCCGCGAAATACAGCGGGGTTTTGCCCGCCGCGGCGAGGTCCTCGCCCATCTGCTGCGCCGAGCGCGACAGCGCAAGGCCGTTCGCCAGCAGCATACGGCGGTTGCCCGCCATGCAGCGCACGCCGTCGATCGTCGCGCGCACGCCCTGTCCTTCGATCATTTCAAAATCCGTGACCGTACGCTCCTTGACGTGCTTGCTGCGCGCATACCGCACGATCGCATCCGCCAGCGGATGGTCGCTTTTGGATTCGATGGACAGCGCAAGCGAGAGCAGATCCTCCGGCTCCACGCCGAAGGATTTGACGTCGGTCACGACCGGGCGGCCCTCGGTGACCGTGCCGGTTTTATCCAAAATCACGCTGTTTACATTGTGCAGGTTTTCCAGCGCCTCGGCGGACTGGAACAGCACGCCGTTTTTCGCGCCCACGCCCGTTCCGACCATGATGGCGACCGGCGTTGCCAGCCCCAGCGCGCACGGGCACGAGATGACCAGCACTGCAATCGCGCGGGTGAGCGCAAAGCTGGGCGTTTCGCCGCACACCAGCCACACAATGGCGGTCAGGAGCGCAATGCCCATGACAACCGGCACGAACACGCCCGCGACCTTATCCGCAAGCTTTGCGATCGGCGCCTTGGACGCGCCGGCCTCCTCGACCAGACGGATGATCTGGGAGAGTGTGGTGTCGTCGCCCACGCGGGCGGCTTTCATGACAAAATAACCGTTCTTGGACACAGTTGCGCCGATGACCGTGTCGCCCTTATGTTTTTCCACCGGCATACTTTCGCCGGTGATGGCGCTCTCGTCCAGATAGGCGCTGCCTTCCTCGATCTCGCCGTCCACCGGCACGGACTGCCCGCCGCGCACGACCACCAGGTCGCCCACGCGCACGTCCTCGATCGGGACGGATACCTCCTGCCCGCCGCGCACGACGTTTGCGGTCTGCGGCCGCAGGTCCATCAAGGCGGCGATGGCCTCGCCGGTCTTGCGCTTGGCGCGGGCTTCAAAGTACTTACCGAGCGTCACGAGCGTCAGAATCATGCCCGCGGACTCAAAGTACAGATCGTGCACAAAGCTGTGCACCAGTTCCTCATTGCCCGCTGCGCCTGCATAGCCGATCTGGAACAGCGCATAGATACCGTATACCAGCGCCGCGCCCGAACCGACCGCGATCAGCGCGTCCATGGTCGGCGCGCGGTGCCACAGCGTCTTGAACCCGTTGATAAAATACTTGCGGTTGACGATGCAGATCGGCAGGGTCAGCAGCAGCTGCACAAGCGCGAGCGCAAATGCGTGCCCGGTGCCGCTGACAAAGCCCGGCAGCGGCAGGCCGATCATCGGACCCATGGAAAAATACATCAGGATGATGAGGAACACCGCGGATACGATGATGCGGGTCTTCATCTCTTTTAGTTCATCGTTTGCCTGCGGGCTTTGCGTGCGCGCGGCCTGCTGCCTGCCGTCATCCACTGCGGCGGTATACCCGCCGGACTCGACAGCGTGAATAATCGCCTGCGCGTCGCAGGCGCCCTCGTCGTACTGCACGACCATGCTGCCCGCGAGCAGGTTGACCTGTACCTCGCTCACGCCCGGCACCGCCGCGACGCTTTTCTCCACATGCGCTGAGCAGGCCGCACAGCTCATGCCGCCAACGCGGAATCTCTGTTTCATAGGCTGTTTCTCCTTATCTTTCACCCCTCCCCCGGGGAGGGGGTCTGTTCTGCATTCAGTATACGGCAGCGGCCGGATTTTGTCAAGCCGGTTTCAAGCTATTTTTATCGCGCCTGCCGGGCGCCCTTGCGATACGGGCTTCCCTATATTATACTGAATATGCAAAGCCCTGTTTATTTTCTCTCTTGATGCACAAAAAATCCGCTCCGGCAACCGATAGTTGCCGCACGGTTGGTAGACCATCCCGCCCCGCTGCGCTATGCTGGACATACAAAGGAGGTGCTGCATTATGACGCCCTTAGGCGGACGCATCCGGGAAGCCCGCCGGAACGCCGGGCTGTCCCAGGAAAAACTGGCGGAGCAGATCGGGGTCAGCCGGCAGGCGGTCACCAAATGGGAGGCCGGGGGTTCACTTAGATAAAGATACCACATCAATCCCACGCTGACTTTTGCTCAACCGATACAGCCGGAGGGCTGGATAACAAGAAAAGGCGGTATG
>USSI01000029.1 GCA_900557315.1 uncultured Butyricicoccus sp.
GCGCTCAGGCGGTGGGCAACCACAATGACGGTCTTGCCTTTACAAAGATTTTGGATGGCCCTGTCAATCTCCATCTGGTTTTCCGGGTCGGAGGCGCTGGTGGCCTCATCTAAAATCAGGATTGGGGCATTTTTCAAAATGGCGCGGGCAATGGCGATCCGCTGCTTCTCTCCGCCTGAAAACCGGGAGCCGAAGCTCCCCACCTTGGTATCGTAGCCATCCGGCAGAGACATGATGAAGTCGTCGATCTGGGCTTCCTTTGCGGCGGCCCTCACTTGTTCCAGACTGGCGCTGCTCCCCATGCGGATGTTCTCCAGTACACTGTCGCGGGTGAGGAAAGTCTTTTGAAATACGATAGCCACATTGCTCAAGATGGTGTCGTAGTCCAGCTCCTTGACATTTTTTCCGCCGATCAGCACCTCGCCCTCCTGCACATCATAGAAGCGGGAGATCAGTTCGATTATGGTGCTCTTGCCGGCGCCGGACTGTCCCACCAGGGCCAGCCTCTCTCCGTCCCTGATCTTGAGATTGACGCCTTGCAGCACATCGGTTTTGTCATCGTAGGAAAACCGTACATTCCGCAGTTCAATATCATGGCATTGGGGGAAATCCGTGCCGCCCTCATAGATGGGGACATCCAGGATTTCCTTCGCTTTGGTGACCGCGTTCAGCACATTGGCGAAATTGGTCCCCAACTCCTGCAGCGGACGGATCTCCGTCAGGTACATGGACCCCACATAGAGGAACAGCAGGAATGCGCTGGCTGTTAGGGAGCCTTTCAGGAAAAACATCCCGCCCAGCGGCACCATGAGCAGCATTCCGCACTCAATGATGACCACAAAGGCCGCGTAGGGGGGCCCCATGCGGCGGGAGGTCTCGTTCCACATGGCGTTTTCATCATGGATGGCGGAGGAGAATTTCTGGAAGGATTTGCTCCCCATGTTATATGCCTTGATGAGCTTCATGCCGCTGATATACTCGATCATGACCGAGTTCAGCGCGGTGATGGAACGGTTGGCCCGGTCCATCAGGTCGTCCGTGTTGCGGAACATGACCGCCATCACCACGGCCGCAAGCACCAGCGGCACCAGGGAAATCAGAGCCAGCGGGATGTTGACGGTCATCAGGTAGGCAAAAACCACCACCGGCCCCACCAGATAGCACACCAGATCCGGCAGGTTGTGGGCCAGAAACAGCTCCAGCTTCTCAATGTCCTCATTCAGCACGGTTTTGATGTCTCCGGTCCGCCGCTCGTTCAGCGCCCCCAGCGGCACCTTAGCCATGTGTTCCGCTACCATACAGCGCACCTTGAACAGCGCGCCGTAGGCTCCCTTGTGGGATACCACTCCAGATGCCCCGAACAGCACAAAGCGGAGCACCACCGCCGCAGCCACAGCAGCCACGACCCGCACCACCAGTTCTTCGGTACAGGTTCCGCCAAAGGCGGCGTCCATCAGCCGGTAAATTTCAATATAGGGCACCACAATGCACAGGCCCCCGGCCATCGCCAGAAGCACGGCCAGGAACAGCCATACTTTTTGCTCCCCGGCCCAGTGGAGCAGCAAGGCCACACGATTGGTTTTCTTCTGTTTCATAGACTACCTCTCCTTTCCATCTGAATGGCCCAGGCCACCTTCTCTTGCCGCAATGCGGCGATTCACTTTGTGTCCTGACTTTTGATGGCCAAATGCGCAAAACGCATTTGGCCGGATTTATATAGCGCTGCGGCGCGAAGAATGGAAAAACGGCCGCAGCAGCGGCCGTTTTTTGTTGGGAGGGTGTGCGATGGGTATCCTGTTCATGCACAACTGCGTGCTGTGCGGCGAAGCGATCCCGGTGGAGGACGGCAGCAAGGCGATGATCTGTGCTGCGTGTGCGCGCGAGGTGCGCGGGCAGTACCGCTGCACAGAAACCATCCACGTCCCTGGCACAGACGGTGCAGCCGCCGCGCTTTATTACACCGGCAAAGTCAAGCAGGCGATGCAGCGGTTCAAGTTCCATCACAAGCAACACTATGCGGACTGGTTTGCCGCACAAGCGCTCCCCCTGCTGGCGGAACGTCTGGAGGACTGGAAGCCCGATCTCATCACATACATGCCGATCGGCTTTGTGCATCTGCACAAGCGCGGCTACAATCAGGCCGAGCTGCTTGCCAAACCCATTGCGGCTGCATTTGACCTGCCCTGCCGGGCAACCATGCGCAAACGGCCGTTCACGCCCACGCAATCCGAGCAGAAGGATTTTACCGCCCGGCAGAAAAACGCGGCGCGGGCGCTGCTGCCAATGGAGAATGTTGACCTTTCCGGGCAATCGGTTGTGCTGGTGGATGATATCATTACCACCGGTGCAATGGCATCCGCTGCTGCAGACTTACTGCACAGAATGGGCGCGACATATGTATATGTGCTTGCACCCGCGAAAACACCGAGGAAATAGCGCAAAGCGTCCCTTATGGGACGCTTTTTCCCAGCGCATAATCATCTATATTCCGCTCTTCCACCCGTCCATAGTTGTCGGTCATTTCCGCTACCAGTTCCAATTCCCCAAACGGCTTATCCACTTTCCAATCCACTTCGCCATATGCATAATACTGCCCATTCTCTTCGTTATACTCCACCGGACCCAGCTCCATGCTTTTCAGTTCTGTGTCGCCCTGCCGCAAAACCAGCCTGCATTTTTCCGGATAGCAGCGCAGTTCGTCCGCCGAAGCGTTATAAATCCGGTACCGCAGCCGCCCGCTGATCGTTGTGCTGCCGTCTTCAGACACAATAGTACTGCCATCCCACAGGCCCTCGCCTTGCGCATCCAGCCACTCATAATTCAACTGAAGCCGGAATTCGTTTGAAATTCCGCTTAACGTCTCCAGCGGCAGATTACGAACCGCTCCGCTCTCCCGGTCGGTCAGCGTCAGATAAACGGTAAAGCCATCCCGCATGGGGATTTCCGTATTCCCATAATACACATTATCTTGCTGTAAAATCGCACTGCATGACCAGCTATCAGCCGCACTTAGAACAGTAAACTTAGCAATTTCTCCATCCGGATCCAACTCCTTTGGACGGGCAGAGAAAGAAAGTGCTAACATTGTTTTGACTGTCTTATTGGGGTCATACCGCAAATCATAAGCAATATCATAATCCGATAGTGCATCTTCCTCGGTCTGCCCCTCCTGTGGGATATATGCTAATCCTGCATCACCTATCTGCTTGGACAGCATTTCCATCCGCAGCGTCAGGTTCTCCATCTGCACCCGCATCCCCTGCACGCGTATCATGGCATAAAGATTGCCCAGCACGCTCACCAGCACCAGCGCGGCAAGCGCAATGATAAACCACTTTGTCTTTTTCGTCAGCACGGGTGCATACGAGACTTTCAGCCCCTCTGCGGATATCTTCACCCCCTCCGGCGGCTCCTGCCCCTTTCCGGGCAGTTCCTCCTCCGGCTGCAGCAGCGTATCCACCGGCACGCCGAACAGCCGGCTCAACTCCATCAGATTGTCCATCGTAGGTACGGCCTGGTCGGCCTCCCATTTGCTCACCGCCTGCCGGGATAGCCCGAGCTGTTCGCCCAGCGCCTCCTGGCTGAGCCCGTGCTCGCGCCGCAATGCAGCGATCTTCTCTCCTGTTGTCATAACGAACACCTGCCTTTCTCTGCTTCCAGTGTGCAGGATTCCGTCCAAAAACGCCACCAACCCGGCGTTTCTTTTTGTCAACCAGCAGTTGACATTCCGCTTTTATTGCGAAAAAGCCCCGAAAGGATGCTTCCTTCGGGGCTTTCCATTGTTTTAAGTAGGGCCTTATTCGACGCCTTCCTCCTCGCCGTCGTGGCGGTTATTAAAAGCGTATTCCGGGCACTTGGCCTTTGCCTCTTCCTCCGTCGCATACGGGCAGGTGCGGACACGGCCCTCTGTTTCGGACAAGGCAACACAAAGCTTATCTGTTCCATTGGCAAAGCGGCGCCGGAACAAGCACCACAGTTTTTTCATGACACAAACTTCCTTTCCTGTCGATTGATAATATTATAACAAACTCAGCCGTTCATGTCAATAACTTTGATATTTTTTTGACGATATTATTCTCCAAAAAATTCCTCATGGATAGCTCTGACCGCCTTCTCGCTGTCCTCCTCATTGATAAGGACAGATATCTTGATTTCCGAAGTCGAGATCATGCGGATATTGATGCCCGCCATGGCCAGCGCCTCAAACATTCTGGACGCGACGCCCGCGGAAGACGCCATGCCCGCGCCTACGATGGACACCTTGGCAACCTTTGTGCTGATGGATACATCCTCATAACCCAGCATCTCCGCGTTGTCCTTGAGAATCTGGCCGACGCGCTCGGCGTCATCCTGACGGATGGTGAAAGAAATCGACTTCTTGTTATCACGGCCGACTGACTGCAGGATGATGTCAATATTAACGTTATGCTTTGCCATCAGCGAGAATACCTAGAACGCGGTACCCGGGGTATCCGCCACGTTGATGATCGCGACGCGCGCGCAGTTATTGTCACGGGCAACACCCGAAACATTCATTTTTTCCATGTGAGAACCCTCCTTGACTTTGGTACCCGGGTTGCGGGTAAAGCTCGAAACGACCTCAAGGTCAACATTATACTTCTTTGCCATCTCAACCGAGCGGTTATGCAGCACCTGCGCGCCGAGCGACGCAAGCTCCAGCATTTCGTCATAGGTGATGGCGTCCAGCTTGCGCGCGCCGGACACAATGCGCGGGTCGGCGGTGTAAACGCCGTCCACATCGGTATAAATCTGGCACAGGTCGGCGCCCAGCGAAGCTGCAATCGCAACCGCGGTCGTATCCGAACCGCCGCGGCCGAGGGTGGTCACGTCGCCCATCTTGTTGATGCCCTGAAAGCCTGCCACGATGCAAATCTTGCCGTTATCCAGTTCAGCGCGCAGACGCTCCGCTGAAACGCGCTTAATGCGCGCGTCCGAGTAGTTGCTGTTGGTTTCCAGACCGATCTGCCAGCCGGTCAGCGAAACCACGGAAAAGCCGAGCTTCTGGATCGCCATGGCAAGCAGAGACATGGAGATCATCTCGCCGGTGTTCAGCAGGACGTCCATCTCGCGCTTGGACGGATGATCGTTCAGCTCCGCCGCCTTCGCAATCAAATCGTCGGTCGTGTCGCCCTGCGCGGATACAACGACTACGACCTGATTGCCCGCCTGCGCCGTCTTGGTCACGATGTCCGCAACATTCCTCAGGCGCTCGGTGTCGGCAACCGAAGTGCCGCCGAACTTTTGCACAATAAGACTCATATCTGTTTCGTTTCCTCCTTATATCGCCTACCGCAAGAGCGGATTCGACTCAAATACGTTTGACCGTTGCGCCGACCTCGTCGCATCTCAGCTGCACGGCCTTCCAGTGCGGGTATTTCTCCGCACACATGGCCTGCGCGCGCGACAGATAGTCGCGGTCCCCCTTGTATACCATCGCAACGATGGACGGGCCTGCGCCCGAAATATATGCGCCCAGCGCTCCCAGCTCCTTGGCGCCGCGCACCACATCCTCACCATTTTCGATCAGGCCGAAACGGTAGGGCTGGTGCAGGCAGTCGCCGGTCGCAACGTCCAGGTTTTCCAGCTGGCCGGTGGTCAGGCTGCCCGCCAGCAACGCCGCACGCGCCAGATTGTACACCGCGTCACGGTGCGCGATGGTTTTGGGCAGCGCCGCGCGCGCCTTTTCCGTGGACAGCTTGAAATCCGGGATGAATACGATGAAGTCAATCGCGCTGTGCATGGGCACGCGCACCTGATGCACATGGCCGTTTTCCAGCAGCGCCACGCAGAAACCGCCCAGAATAGCGGGCGTGGAATTGTCCGGATGCCCCTCAATGGTAGCTGCGAGGTCGATCACGGCCTGCCGGTCGAGCGGGTCGCCCAGCAGAGCGTTCGCACCCAGAATGCCCGCGACCGTGCACGCCGAGGACGAACCCAGGCCGCGCGTCTGCGGGATGGCGCAGTCCTCCACGATCTTGAGGCCGGGAAGCGGCTTGCCGCACTCGTCATACACGCGCTTGGCGCACTGATAGATCAGATTGCGCGCGTCTTTGGGCACAAACTGCCCATTTTTATCCGAAATGTCAATGCGGTCGCTCTCCTCGAGGTCGATCACATTGTACAGCTCGAGCGCAATGCCGATGCTGTCGTAGCCCGAGCCCATGTTGGCGCTCGTCGCCGGGACGGTAACACGAACCATCTTCGTATGCCCTCCCCTTACAGTATACGCATCGCCGCGCGCACTTCGCCGCTGGCATTCAGCTGTTCGATCTTTTTCTGCATATCCGCGGTGGACAGCTTGCTCGTGCGCACGACCAGCACGCCCTCAGCAGGCTCGGTCATGCTCTCAACCGGCAGAACGTCTTCCAGCGCATTGCGCGGGCCCTTGAAGCGCACATACCACGCGCTTTGCAGCGTATCCAGCGGGCGGAGCAGGTTTTTCGAGCCGTCGCCCCAGGAGATGCGGCGGCGGTGCGCCGCGTGCTCGATGCTGTCCAGCATATCCGCAACAACCGCGGAAGCAGTCGCGAGCTTGCCCGCGCCCTTGCCGTAGAACATCACGTCGCCGGTCGCGTTGCCATTGACCATGATGGCGTTGAACACGTCTTCCACCGAAGCAAGCAGGTTTTCCTTGGGAATGAGGTGCGGCGCCACATAGGCGTACGCTGTACCGTCCTCATTGCGCACCGTGCGGCCGATCAGCTTGATGACGCAGCCCAGCTTGTCGGCGTTGGCAACGTCCTCGAGCGTGACCTTGCTGATACCCTCGCAGGAAACCTTGTTCGGGTCAAACTTATCGCCAAAGGCGAGGTCGGCCAGAATGCAGATCTTGCGGCAGGCATCGTGGCCCTCGATATCCGCAGTCGGGTCCTTTTCCGCATAGCCGTTGAGCTGCGCCTGCTTAAGCGCATCTGCAAAGGTAACGCCGTTATGGATCATCTGGGTCAGGATGTAGTTGGTGGTGCCGTTCAGAATGCCGCAAATCTCGTTAAACTCATTTGCAGCAAGGCACTGGAGCATCGGGCGGATGATCGGGATGCCGCCGCCGACCGATGCCTCGAACATATAGTTAACGCCCTTTTCCTCCGCAATCTTCAGCAGTTCTTCGCCGCGGGTCGCAACCAGCTCCTTGTTGGAGGTGCACACGCTCTTGCCCGCGAGCAGGCAGCGCTTGGTGAACTCATACGCCGCGCCAACGCCGCCCATGACCTCCGCGACCACAGTAACCTCCGGGTCGTTCTCGATCACAGAAAAATCGGATACAAATTTATGACCGTAGGGCAGCGCGGAAAAATCCCGCAGGTCGAGCACATACTTGACCTCAACCGGCTCGCCGACCGTGCGCGCGATCTTTTCGGCGTTCATCTCAAACACCTCGTACACGCCCGAACCGACCGTGCCGTGCCCCATGATTGCTGCTTTTATCATAGTACTCTGTTCCTCCATATCAGTTTTCCGCACACTTCCATTGGAAGGAATGCGGCTGCTTTGCAAAACAGGATTATTCGGATGCAAGGATTTCCACCTTGCTGACGCCATCAAGCGCCTCTGCGCGGTGGAGCAGTTCCTCCACGGAATATTTCATTTCACCCGTACGGGCCGCAATGGTGACGGATGCCTGCCCGCGCATCGGGATGGACTGGTTTACCGTCAGCAGGTTGGCGCCTGAACGAGCCATCAGCCCCAAAATACTCGACAGTACGCCGGGCTGATCCTGCAGCATGAAGTGGAAGGTGACGATGCGGTCGGTCGTCGCTTCAAAAAAGGGGCGCACCCCATCTTTATACTTATAATACGCGCTGCGCGACAGCCCTGCGATTTTTGCCGCCTCGCTCGCCGTAGCCGCTTTGCCTGAGGCAATCGCCTCATTTGCCTCAATCACGCGCTGGAATACCTCCGGCAGCAGTGTGCGATCGACCAGATAGTATTTTGGTTTGACCATGCGTTGTCTGTCCTCCCTAAAAAGACATGTGTCTTTCTCAAGCTTTCCTATCATACCATATCAAAGCGCAGAGCGCAAGGGAATAACTGATAAATTTCCCCTTTTTCCTGGTTTGGTTTTGGTAGATATGACAAATCCCCCTAAATGAAACTGAAAAATATTCGAAATCAGCCTTTTCCCCATGATTTCGTTTGCGCCTTGCGCCTGCTGTATGCTAAAGTAAAGGGAAAAAGGGGTATCCTGTATGGGAGGGAAAACTGCCCTGTGCCTGCTGCTTCTCTTCGCCCTTGCGCTTCCGTTTGCCGGCGCTTTTTCCGATGTGCCGGATACCGCCTGGTACGCACAAGCCGTGCAGGCCGTACAGCAAAAGGGATGGATGAACGGGACCGGCGAGGATATTCCTGCACCCACCATGTCCCCCATTTATGCTGCAGCCGACGGCATGGTAACCACGGCGGAATGGGTGGATGATTGGGGCAACTATGTGGTCCTTGACCACGGCAACGGCCTTCAGACCGCGTATGGACACCTGTACGAAATTGCCGTGCCGGCCGGCTGTCCGGTTGTGCAGGGTGAGATCATCGGTTACGTTGGGGAAACGGGCCATGCGGATTCCCCCATCTGCACTACGAGGCATGGGTGGACGGCTCTACGGTCGATCCGAGAATCTTCTATCCCGGCCAATTTTCATCCCATTCATAAGCAAAAGGAGCTGCCTTCTGGCCGCTCCTTTTATTCTTCCAGGAAAAAGATGCTCTCCACCGGCTGACCGAGCAGCCGCGCCACCTTCATGGCAAGTTCGAGCGTAGGGTCGTATTTATTGTTTTCCATTGCGACAATCGTCTGCCGCGATACCCCCAGCAGGTGTGCCATGTCCTCCTGCCGCAGGCCGCGCGCCTTGCGCAGTTCTTTGATGCAGTTCTTCATATTATTATACCGATAACACCATAATGAGCAGCAGGAAGCAGACCGCTGCCCCGCCTATCATAATCGCCGCGAGCAATAGCAGCGTTTTCCAAAGCGGATGGGGTTTGTATTCCTCATCTCCTCTTGTGCTGCGGTAGCGCAGAACAGCCGTGACCCCGGTCTGCACAGCAAAAGCTGCCAGAATGGCAGCAAACGCAATATTGTCGATCCCTTCCTGTTTGACCCAGCCCATGTACAGCATATACGCGCCCAGCACACAGAGCATTACATAATAAGCCGCAGTGATCGACTTATGGTGGATCGCATGCTCCATTTCGTCCTTCTCCGGCACGTTAAGCTGTTCCCGCATCTGCTTTGCCTGCACCGAACTGCCTCTGCCCAGCCAAAGCGACCAGACCACCAGCACAGCCAGCACCAGCAGCGGAATAACAGCCGTCTGAAAATCCCACATATCTGCTCCCCCTTTTCTTCCCGCGGCCCATTGGGTTTCCTACCACGCCAGCACCGCAATCACCAGCACGCCGCCGGCAACGCCAATCGCTGCGCTGATGCCAAAAATCCATGCAAAGGTTTTCCAGAGCGGATAGGGCTTGTATTCCTCGTCTCCTTCCGTGCTGCGATGGCGCAGGACAAGCACGGCAACCGCCTGGGTCAGCAGCCCGGCAAGCAATATGAGGTTGCTGAGCGGCATCTTCCCACTTCCCGCGAATAACTCGTAAAAGTTGACGCCTGCCAGTCCGAGGATCACAACCAGATACGCCCACGAGACCGCCTTATACTGAATCATGCGCTCCATTTCGTCCGCTCTGCCCGCCCCATTCAAAGCGCCGAGCTTCTGCGCGGCCGCTGCTGCGCGCGGCGACTTTCCCTTGCCAGCCCAAATTACAAAGGCGAACACACCGGCGAATGCCAAAAGCGGCAGTGCCGCGATGATGTAAAACTTTGTTCCCATAACCCTGCCTCCTTGCCCTGAAATGTCAAATCCTTTTTACATTTTTATCATACGCTGCTATGCCCTAAATGTCAAGAACTTTTGACATTTTCCCATAAAGGAAATCCCACGGATAACCGTGGGATTTTAGGGTTAGTTGTTGTTCCCGTCGGATTCGCCGGCAGGCTCTTTGTTCGCTTTGGCTGCCTGCACAGCCTCTGCAGCGCTTTCCGGTGCCTTGCCGACCTTGGCATCCAGCTCTTCCTTCAGCTCGGTCATCAAGTCTTCGCCGATCACCTTATCCGGCACGACTTCGTTGTTATACACCTTGACAAAGGTCTCGCCGTCCATGGTTTCGTTGCGGATCAGGTATTCCGCTACGCGTGTCATCTCATCCAGATGCTCGGTGAGCAGCTTTTTGCATGCACGGTAAGCTTCTTCGATGATGCGGTGGATCTCGTCGTCGATCTCTGCGGCCTTAACCTCGGAATAGCCCTTGCCCGCTGCAAAGTCGCGGCCAAGGAAAATCTCGCCGTTATCCGAACCGTAGTCGATCGGGCCGATCTTCTCGCTCATGCCGTAGCTGGTGACCATGGCGCGCGCCATCTGGGTCGCCTGCTTGATATCGCCGTACGCGCCGGTCGAGATATCCTCCATCGTCAGCTCCTCAGCCACGCGGCCGCCCAGGCAAACGATGATATATTCTTCCATATACCGGCGGGTGCGGTATGCCTGATCCTCCTCCGGCAGCGGCATGGTAAAGCCGCCCGCACCGGACGAACGCGGGATGATGGTGACATGGTGCACCGGGTCCTGCGTCGGCAGAACATGGAAGCAGATCGCATGGCCCGCCTCGTGGAATGCGGTCAGGCGCTTGTCCTTCTCGGTGATGATGTGGCTCTTCTTCTCCACACCCATAACCACCTTAAGCAGGGATTCCTCAATCTCCTCCTGAGAAATCAGCTTCTTGTTGCGGCGGGCTGCCAGCAGCGCCGCCTCATTGAGCAGGTTCTCCAGATCCGCGCCGGTGAAGCCCGCGGTCGTCTTGGCAATGTCCGCGAACTTGACATCCGGGTCAAACTGCTTGTTGCGCGCATGCACCTTGAGGATTGCCTCGCGGCCCTTGACA
>USSI01000030.1 GCA_900557315.1 uncultured Butyricicoccus sp.
GAGCGCTGCGGGCAGTAAATCCTGCAAAATATCTGCGGTCTGTGCGGGGAGGGAGGCGTCTGGCGTCTGCCAGTGCGAAAGGTCAAGCTGGGTGAAAGTCAGCACGCCGGACAGCGCGACCACCAGGCCTGCCAGCCAGGCCACCGGCATCGCCCACATGGCGCAGCGGTTCAGCCCGGCGGTTGCGGCGAGCAGTGTGCATATGGTCAACAGCAGGATCAGGCTCCACAGCGGGCGGGACGGGAACGCGGTATCCCGCAGGAAAATGCCCATACGGGCGAGCGAGCGGGTCAGCGGCCAGAGGGCCGCCAATGCAAGCAGCCATTGCAGCACACGGTAGCGCTGCCAGAGTGGGGCGAGCCGTGCGCCGCCCGCGCACAGCAGGGCGCAGATCAGGCTGGCGAGAACGGCGGCGTACATGGTCTGGCCATTTACCGGGGTATACAGGATTTCGCTCAGGGGCAGCAGGGCGAACAGTGCCGCGCCCCAGCGTGGGAAGAGGCGTTCACGCATCGGCGTCACCTCCTCCGATTTCACTGCCGTCTAAAAAGCAGGTCAGCTGGCTGTTTGCAAATACGGCGGTGCCGGCGGAGGCGGTCTGCCCGAATTCATCCAGATGCAGCGCGGGCAGGATGGCTGTGCCGCTTGCGTGCAGCACCTCGGCCGCCCGGTAAAGCGGCATGTCGGGCAGCGTGCCTTCCTGTGCCGCGCGGTCGAGCATTTCACTCAACGCATATACTTCATCATCGTTTTTGAGCAGTTCGGAGGCGGCGCCGTCGCGCACGACCGCAACGCGCAGGCTGAGCCGTACATCATTATCCGTGCAAAGATAGTCTGCCAGCGGCAGGATGCTTTGCTCTGCGACCGGCTCGCTCAGCAGCAGCACCTGCGCGTGGCTCAGATGCAATTCGCCGGGCAGCAGGTTGCTCAGCGTCTGGAGCAGTTCGGGCAGATCGTCGCCGGAGGCAGTGAGATAGGCGGGTGAAGCGGTATCATCCAGGCTGTCCTGCCGTACGACTTCGGCGGTCAGACGGTAGATGTCGCCGGTCTTATCCAATGCGAGCGCGGAAACTGGCGAAAGCTCGCGTGAGCAGCCGCAGAGCATCAGCAGTGTGAGCGGGAGCAGCAGTTTGATGGGCAGTTTCACGGTTTGTCCCCCTTTTTCGTATGGCGTTTGACCGCAAAGCGGTCTCGGCGCATGAAGAACCACGGGGCGCGCAGCCAGGCGTCCTCCTGTTCGGCCTGCACGCGCGGCACAAAGTTGAGCAGGTAAGGCACGGAGCACGAATGCATCCGGCACAGCCAGATCAGCACGAGCGCAAGCGCAAGACCTACGCCGTACAGGCCGTAGGCTGCGGCGGCGGCCAGCAGCGCAAAGCGCAGCCACAGGGTTGCAGCCTGTAATTTTGGCACCATCAGGCCGGTCACACCTGCGATGGCGACCACGATCACGGTCGGCGCGGCGGCAAACCGCGCAGATACTGCGGCTTGTCCGAGCACGAGGCCGCCGACAATGCTCATGGTCTGGCCCATTGCGCCGGGCGTGCGTGCGCCCGCCTCTTTCAGCGCCTCGAGCACGAACAGGAGCAGCAAAGTTTCCCATCCGACCGGAAGGGGCACGCCGCGCTGTGCAGCGGACACGGCGAACAGCAGCCGTGCGGGCACCAGTTCGCGGTGGTACAGCAGGAGCGCCACATAAACCGCGGGGAAGGACACGGTAAACACAAAGCCCAGCACGCGCAGCACGCGCGACAGATTGGCCTGCAGGAAGCTGATATAGTAATCATCGTTGGACTGGAAGCATTCCTGGAACAGGAAAGGGGCGGTCAGCACGACCGGGCTGCCATCCACCACGATCGCGATGCGGCCCTCGACCAGCCGGGCCGCGACCACATCCGGCCGCTCGGTTGTGCCGAGGGTGGGAAAGGGGGTCCAGCGGTGGTCGCGGATGCGCTCGGCGAGGTAGTTCGCATCCAGAACGCTGTCGATATCCAGCCCCTCCAGCTTGCGGCGCAGATGGCTGACCAGCTTATGTTCGCACACGCCGGCCAGATAACACAGGCAGACCACGGTGTTTGTCCGGCTGCCGATGCGCAGGAATGTGAATTTGAGCCGCTTGTCATTCAGACGGCGGCGGATCAGCGCCAGATTGGGCATAAAGCATTCGGTAAAGCCCTCGCGCGGGCCGGAGAGAACCCGTTCGTTTTCCGGCTCGTTGGCCGAGCGCACGGAGAAGCCCTTTGTGTTGACCACAACCGGGCGCGCATCTCCCTCGGTGAACACAACCGTATCGCCGTACAGGAGGGAGGCGAACAGCTTATTGGTGTCGGTTTCGACGCGGCTGTCGTTGATTTGCAGGATGGTTTTCGCCAGCCCGTCGGCGGAAACCCGTTCGCAGTCCGCGCATACGATCGGGCGGATAACGCTTTGGTTGATGGCGATGTTGTTGACCATACCGTCAAAAAAGAATACCGCGCAGGAAAGCCCCTTGTGGCCCACCGCGCGGCGGGTCACAAAGGTATTGTCGCCCTGGAAAATGGCCTGCATCAGGCGGATGTTGCTTTCCAGATCGGTGGAAAATGTGATCTGCTCCATTGTTTCACCCCTTAGCAGGGGGTATTTTGTGTAATCTGGCAGGGATTTATGCGCCGGTCAGGTCTTGTGCCAGTGTCTGGCCGAACAGGCGGATGGCGGCGAGCGCCTCAGGCATGGTGTTGCCGGAAGAGCCGACCTCGATCAGCATGGAACCTGTGCTTGCGTGCTGGTTGAAGCGCTGGGTGCGCAGGTTGACCGGGCGCATCAGCCCGGGATAGGTGCGGTTGAGCTGGTATTGCAGATTCGTGACATAGTTCAGGTTCTGCTGCCAGTCCGGATGGTAAAGGCCGCCTTCGTCCGTGCCGACCACGAACATCAGCTGGGCCATCTCCTCGCCATTGATCGTGCAGGAGGTTTTGTAAGCCTGCCCGTCGTCGGTTAAAATCGAGTCGCGGTGTACATCAATCACAACTTTGATGGTCGGGTATTCCGCAAGCGCGTCCTCGATCGCAGCAAGCGAGCGGTCATACGAACCGGAATAGGCGGGGGAATCGAAAATATCGCGGATATGTACGGCCTGCACACCGTTTTCCTCCAGCACGCTTTGCAGTTCGTCGCCCACCCGGACGACATTATAGCGTGTGTCGGTCGTACGTGTATTTTCAGTCGGGCTATAGGGGAAGGCCGCATCCGGTGTATAGCTCTCGCTGCCATGTGTGTGTACGATCAGAACCTGCGGGCCGTCGCCTTCGGCGCGGATGACAGTGCCCGAGGCGAGGCAGGCGGCGACATCCACATCATAGGAGGTCTCGTTGTTGACCGTAATGGTCGCAGCCTTGTCCGCGGCGTCCAGCACGGGCGCATCATTTTCTTCCTCAAGCGGGATATAGGTGCTTTCTGCGAGCGGGTCTTCCGCGTCTTCGCTTCGTGCGGCGGCGGCTGTGCGCGGGGCGTAGACTTCGGCAGTATCGGACGTCAGCCCCAGTTCGAATGACACGGCACGCGCAATGAAGTCGCCGTTTCCCGCGAGCCGGTCGATCAGTTCCTGTGCAATGTCCTCGCCGCCCGCACGCGCGAATACCAGCAGCGAGCCGGCAAGACACAGCGTCACTGCGGCGGACAGCCCGATGCCGCCCCGCCGCCGGTAATGTTTTCTGCGCCGCTTCATCCGCCGCCACCTCCTTGTGTTTGTTCCTATCATACGCCCGTCCGCGCGCGAGTATGACCGAAAAAGGACGAACGCTCAGGACAGATACAGGTCGATATCCTCAACCGTCAGGTGGGGGTGCAGCGCCATGTTGACCGAGTAGCCGATCATGCGTGCGATATCCGCAACTTCACGGTCAATGTCGCGCGTGGTAATCATCACCGGGCGCGACAGGTCCTCGAGCGCCTCGCAGGTCGGCCCGCCAAGCTGTCCGGTGATTTCGTGCGCGAGCGTTGCGCCGTCCACAACGGTCGGCACGCCCATCGCGATGACCGGGACGCCCAGCGTCTGCTCGTTCAGCGCCGCCCGTGCGTTGCCCACGCCCGCGCCCGGGGTGATGCCGGTGTCCGTCAGCTGTACGGTGCGCAGCAGGCGGGACAGCCGCCCGGCTGCCAGCGCATCAATGGCGAGCACCGCTGCGGGCCGGATGCGGTCGAGCACGCCGCAGACCACCTCGCCGGTTTCCACGCCGGTTTGGCCAAGCACGCCGGGCGCGAGCGCAGATACCGGCCGCCAGGAGGCGAACACATCGGGCACCTGCTCAACCAGATGGCGGGTAGCGATCACGTGGTCTACCGCCTGCGGGCCGATCGCATCCGGCGTAATCATGCGGTTGCCCAGCCCGGTAACAAGAATCGGTGCGGACGGGGCGGTTTCGGGCAGCAGCCCGCGCAGCAGCGAGCTGAGCGCGCGGCAGGCGCGGGGGAAGGCATCCTCTTCGCGGCGGATGAGCGCATCCAGCTCCAGGGTCAGGTACCGCCCGCGCGGCTTACCGATCTCGCGCGCGGCGTGTTCGGTCAGGATATCCACCTCATTGACCGAAAAGCCTTCGATCGTGTGTTCGGCCTGCCTGACCTGACGCACGTCGGCAGCCCGGTCCATATTTTCAATCGCTTCAACCGCAAGGTCGGTGCGGAACGCCATTTTCACCACTCCTTTTTTGGGGTATTTTGCAGCGCAACAGATTTTTTATACAAAAACATGTAAAAAGTGCTTGCAATTTGAGGGAAGTGATGGTAGAATAGAAACACTGACGAATAGAGAACAAAGGAGGTGTTTTCGGAATGCCCAACATCAAGTCTGCAAAGAAGCGCGTGAAGGTGAACGCTGTCAAGGCGATGAACAACCAGATGGCCAAGAGCGCACTCAAGACCACGCTGAAGAAGTTCGATACGGCCGTTGCTGCCGGCGATAAGGCGGAAGCGACTGTTGCTTATACCACTGCCGTTAAGGCGGTAGATCAGGCGGCTGCCAAGCACCTCCTGCATAAGAACAACGCGGCCAACAAGAAGAGCAAGATGACTGTCAAGCTCAACGGCATGGCGTAATTGTTGCAAGTGAAAGCTCCCGGGATAACATCCCGGGAGTTTTTGTCTATTTGAGAAGTTGACTGAGTGGAAACCGCGGATTGATCGAAGGAGGAAGCAACCGTCATGGAATATATTGTGGATGATGCCAAGCTGGATGCGGAAGCTTTTCTGGCGTTGGCGTGCAGTGTCTGGCCTGGTGCGTATGATACGGAGAAGACGCGTCAGGCACTGCGCCGGACCATCAACATCACGGCATATGAGGAAGGCCGCCTGATTGGCTGCATCCGGATATTGACGGACGGATATTACTTTGGTACGCTCACAGAGCTGCTCGTTTTGCCGGCGTTTCAGAAGAAAGGGGTCGGAAGCCGGCTGCTGCACCTGGCCCGGACCCATACGCCAACCCTGCTGTATTTCGGCGCGCAGCCGGGCGTGGAAGGGTTTTATGAAAGAAATGGATGCCGGAAGGGGATGCAATCCTACGTGATCGACGAGGAACGGCGGTAAAAGCAGCACAGTGCTGCCGCACCCCGGCGCAATGCCGGGGTTTTTGGCGCCATATATTTAGAAGTTTATCAAAATGACACTTGACTTATGGCGGGGAGCATAGTATCCTATATTTAGATGAAAATCTAAATGAGGTGAGCCCATGCGGTATTGGATCACAGGCGCGTTTCTGCTGGCCGTGCTGTTGGCGATCATGATGGTCTGGCAGGCGCGAATCCTGTCACGGTGCCGGTTCTGGTGCCGAGCCTGTGGGCGGTTGTTCCGGCTGCCGTGGACAAAGCTGCTGTTCCGCCAGCATAAGCATGAGGATTGGCTGCTGCGCTGCCCGTATTGCGGCGCAAAAGGCTGGTGTACGGCAAAGAGAAAATATAAAGGAGGAAGATAATGGGATTTCAACAGAGCTTTAAAGCGCTGTCGGACCCGATCCGTCGGGATATTCTCGCGCTGCTGCGCGCGGGACCGATGGCGGCGGGTGAGATTGCGTCGCATTTCGATGTATCCGGCGCGACGGTCTCGCACCACCTGTCCATTCTGCGCGACGCGGGGCTGGTGCTGGACGATAAGCAGGGCAAGTACATTTATTATGAGCTGAACATGTCGGTAGTTGATGAGATACTCGAGTGGATCACAGCCTTGAAAGGTGGAGAACAAGATGAGAAAAATCACTAAAGGGCAGGTTTTTGCCTGGCTGCTGGCGTTGGCGCCGCTCGTGCTGGCTGCTGCAGCATACAGCCGGCTGCCGGACAATATCCCTATGCACTGGGACTTCGGCGGCGAAGTGGGATACGAGCCAAAGTGGCATTTGTGGATTTCTGCCGGAATTACGCCGCTGATCGCCGTATTGCTGTTTGTTATGCCGCACCTTGACCCAAAGAAGTGCAATTACGAGAAATTTTTCGGTTCCTACATTGCCTTTCAAGTGATGATGATGCTGTTCCTGATTGTGATGAACGGCATCTTCGTGGTCGAGGGGCTGCGCCCGGGGACGCTCAATATCCCGATGGTAGTCTGCCTGATGGTAAGTTTGATGATTGTTTACATGGGAAATATGATGCCCAAGTTCCGCATGAACTGGTATTGCGGCATTAAAAACCCGTGGACAATGTCCAGTGAAACGGTGTGGACGCGCACCCACCGTGTAGGCGGGCGGATGTTTTTCGCGGCGGGATTGATCGGCCTGCTTGGTTCGTTCGTGCCGAATAATATTGCGCGGTTTGTGCTGCTGTTTGCGCCGGTCATGGCAGCGTCAATCGTGCCGACGGTGATGAGCTTTCTGTGGTACCGCAAGGAGCGGCGGGGCTGAACCGGCCACATCTGGACAGGAAAAGGCAAGCGCGTCTGGTGGGGAGATGCGGCTTTCTGTCGATTCTGCACCGTGAAAGGTGTGAAATGGTCGCAAAAATGTGAAATGGCAGGGATAAAGTAGTGAAAAAGTAGGAAAATCAAAAGTTATCTGACAATTTTAGTCATTTTTTAACTTGCAAAGTGGGGAATACTGTGCTATAATTTTGCGGTAAGTTTGCATGGGTGGAGAAAATGACCCATGTAAAGGCCTACTGGGCAAGGAGAAGAATATGAAACGAACGCGTAAGCTGGTAGCGGTTTTGCTGTTGGTTGCCGTCGTTGCGGTGAGCGTGCTGACTGCAGCGCTCGCGACGGACACTACAGAAACCTATGCGTATTTGCCCGATCACTCTGTTTATTTTTATGACGTGTCGGAGGACTATGCATGGGCCTACCGCGAAGTGGATACGCTTGCTGTGGCAGGCGTCATCAGGGGGAGCGGGAACCATTTGTTTTATCCCGGGGATTCGATCACGCGCGCGGATTTCATCGTGATGCTGGACCGCGCCTATGGCATGAGTGCGGCGCTGGACAGCGGCGCGATTGATGCGCAGGGCAGTTTTGTCGATGTGCCGGGCAATGCGTACTACAGTAAGTCGGTCACCGCAGCCAAAGCCTTCGGCGTGGCCACTGGTACGGATGACAACCGATTTCTGCCGCAGCAGTATATGACGCGGCAGGATGCCATGGTATTCCTCAAGCGCACGCTTGACCGTACACAGCTGATCCTGCAGACAAGCTCGCTCTCCGGTTTTTCCGACGCCGGACAGGTAGCGGACTATGCCCGCGACTCGGTCAGCGCGCTGGTAACCGCCGGGGTAATCGGCGGTTCGGACGGCAGGCTGAATCCCCGCGCAAATGTCACCCGGGCGGAAATGGCGGTCATGCTGTACCGCGCCACCCACCTCACCGGGCAGGGGAGCCGTGTGGGCTATCAGGATCGGGACGATGTCGTCAATGTCTGCATCGGCGCGACAAGCTATTGCGATGTAGTGATCGAGAATTATGACCCCTCCGTGCATTACGGGGAACTGATGCGGTATTCCAACCTGCGCCAGGAAAACGGCGTGACCTATATCACGCTGGAGAACAATCAGCCGATTGACCGCACTGTGGTTTATGCGAACGGGGAGTTTACCTTTGATGCCCCTGGTTCGAGCGCAGAACAGACGACTTCCTATCCGGCGGCGGCTGACTGCGTAGCGATTGATGTGACCCAACCGTACCATCAGCTGCAGAACCCGGTGAGCACGGGCAGCGTCTACCAGTATGGCTATCCCTCCATTGAAAACGGTGAGGTCACCGTGATCTATTATACAAGAGCGTAATGAAAAAACCGCCCATCGGGCGGTTTTTTTCTGTAAAAAGTGCGATCAGGTTTGCTGCACCTGTGCCGACAGCACCTCGTCGAGTGCGGGCCAGCTGCGTTTGAGCGAGACCGGGCGTCCTTCGCGGCCCATGAAGCAGTGGCGGCTCTCGCCCTGGCAGCGCAGTGCGCCGGTCTGTGCGTCGCGCACGGTATAGTGCAGCGCCAGACGCACACCATTGTACTCGGAAACGGATGCGTCAATCAGAACAGTGTCTCCGAAACGCGCCATGGTTTTGTATTGGCATACGACCTCGAGCACCGGGCTGGAAAAGCCCTCGGCTTCGATGCGGTCGTAACCGTAGCCAAGCTGCTCCAGCAGGGCGACGCGCGCCTCTTCGAACCAGCGGATGTAGTTCGAATGGTGCACGATGCCCATGCCGTCGGTCTCGTAATATTGGACTTTGTGTTCGTAGGGGGCCATGGATGATGCTCCTTATTATGAAGATGGCATAAGAGACTTTTGAAGTTTTTGAATTGCATGTGGATTTTTTCGGCTCAAGATATATTGGTCTAATGGCTCGAATAAAAAATCGCCGTTTTCTTTATAAAATCCACGCTGTGTATATATCTCTTTAGTGTTATTAAATACGATGCCAAACCAATGGTCAGTATTTCCGCTTTTATTTTTGATGCGCGACAGAAAGTGTTTCATTTCTTGCTGTGTAAATACAAGGAATAAGCTTTTCCAATGTATATTTGATTTTGGAGAACTGCGTTTTCCTTGTGCAATATGGTCATTGTTTGAAAGATATGGGTACTGTGCTGTAAGAATAAAGAAGTCAGCACGGGGCGAGGGAATAAATTTGCTGTACCAGAGTGCAAATTCACAGTTATTGTTCTTTGCAGCCGTTTTATCATCCATACGCCATATGCGTGATGATTTAACTTGAATCGTAGTAGTAAAGTTACGGCATGCCTCATCGTCTCTTCTGTATAGTATGAGATCAATCCCTTTTTCTTGGCGAGAAGTGGGAACAAAAATCGAAGGATTAAATTGTTTTGGTATATATAGGAGTTTACTCAATTCCTCTGCAACACAGTATTCGGAATACTCAATTGTGAAAATCGGCTCCATAAAAAATATGTCCTTTCAGAAAAGCGCCCCATACGGGGCGCTTTTTCCATTACTTAAAGTATTTCACGCCGTTTGCAAAGATCGGCTGGTACTTTTCACCATAGATATTTTTGCCGACGAACGGGCTGTAACGCTCGGTGTGGCCCATCTTGCCGAGCACGCGGCCATCCGGGCTGGTGATGCCCTCGATCGCGCACATCGAGCCGTTCGGGTTCCACGCGATGTCCATGGACGGCTCGCCCGCAAGGTCGGTGTACTGGAACGCGATCTGGCCGTTCTTCGCGAGGTCGTCGATCACGCGCTGCGGGGCGACAAAGCGGCCCTCGCCGTGCGAGATCGCGATCGAGTGCAGGTCGCCCACCTCGCAGGAGGACAGCCACGGGGACTTTACCGACGCGACGCGCGTGGTCACATAGCGGCTCTGGTGGCGGCCGATCAGGTTGAAGGTCAGTGTCGGGTCGTCGCCGGTCATCTCGTCGCGGATCTCGCCGTAGGGCACAAGGCCGAGCTTGACGAGCGCCTGGAAGCCGTTGCAGATGCCGAGCATCAGGCCGTCGCGCTTACCGAGCAGTTCATGGATCGCGTCCTTGATGCCCGGGCCGCGCAGGAACGAGGCAATGAACTTGCCCGAGCCGTCCGGCTCGTCGCCGCCCGAGAAGCCGCCCGGTACGATCATCATCTGCGCACGGCGGATGGCATTTTCAAGCTGCTCTGCGCTTTCGGCAAGTGCGTCCGCAGAGAAGTTGCGAACCACGATGATCTCTGCCGCGCCGCCTGCGTTTTCTACCGCGCGCGCGGTGTCGTACTCGCAGTTGGTGCCCGGGAATACCGGGATGACGGCGAGGGGCTTGGCCGACTTCACCGCCGGCGCTTTGCCGCTGCGCTCGGTGTAGGATACCTTGGTCAGGTGCTCGTCCGAAGCGTCCGCACGGGTCGGGAACACGCTTTCCAGACGGCCCTCGAACGCGCCTGTCAGTTCGTCGAGCGAAACGCGCTCGCCTGCGACCGTGATGGCCTCGTCCGAGGTCGTGTGGCCGACCAGCCAGTATGCCGGCAGGTCTTCCACAGCTTCGATCAGGATACCGCCGAAGTTCTTGAGGTAGAGCGCCTCAGCGGGGAAGGATTCGTCAAATGCGAAGCCGATCTTGTTGCCGAGCGCCATCTTGCACACACCCTCGGCAATACCGCCGACGGACAGCGCCCATGCGGACACGGCCTTGCCGGAAGCGATGAGGTTTGCAACCTCGTTCCAGACGTGCTTCATGGTCTGGTAATCCGGCGAGCCGTCCTGGTTATACGGCGCATCGAAGAAGTAAACCGGATGGTCTGCAGCTTTGAACTCGGGCGAGATCAGGCGGGAAGCGTCCTGCGGGGCGATCGCGAAGGAAACCAGCGTCGGCGGGACGTCCATATCGTCGAACGAGCCGCTCATCGAGTCCTTGCCGCCGATCGCGCCAAGGCACAGCTCCTCCTGCGCAGTGTAAGCGCCCAGAAG
>USSI01000031.1 GCA_900557315.1 uncultured Butyricicoccus sp.
AGAATATATTGTTTCATAGGAGACTTTGCAAGTGCCTGTCCCAGTTCCCCATACAGTTTCTCCGCTGCCTGCAGGTCGAGAAGCCGCTCGCCATACGGCGGGTTGGCAAACAGGACGCCGTGTCTGCCGTAATCACGTTTTACAGCATCTGCCTGTTCGAAAAAGACGGTTCCGGACACGCCTGCCTTGCGCGCATTCTCAATGGAAAGCTGCACACAGGCCGGGTCAATGTCGCTGCCGACAATAGGAAAGCGCGCGCTGCCATCCGTCATACCTAGGACATCCTCGCGCGCCTGCCGCCAGACCGCTGCATCAAAGCATGCCCACTTTTCCGCGTCAAATGTGCGGAGCAGGCCGGGCGCACGCCGCTGGGCGATCATTGCTGCCTCGATTGCGATCGTGCCCGAGCCGCAGAACGGGTCGAGCAGCGGTTCCCTGCCCCGCCAGCGCGCCAGCTTCACCATCGCGGCGGCCAGCGTTTCGCGCAGCGGCGCGGCATTGCTGTTGGCACGGTAACCGCGCTTGTGCAGCCCCGCACCCGAGGTGTCCAGATAAAGCTCTGCCGTATCATGCATGATAGCAAACTGAATCTGATATTTTGCGCCAGTCTCCTCGAACCATGTCTGGTGATAGGCCTGTCCCAAACGAGATACAACCGCCTTTTTGACGATCTTCTGGCAATCAGGAATGGAGTGCAGTGCGGAATCCAGGCTGTGCCCCTTGACCGGGAATGCGCCGTCTTTTGGGATAAACTGCTCCCATGGCAGCGCACGCACGCCTTCAAACAGCGCGTCAAATGTCTTTGCCCGGAAGCTTCCCAGCCGGATGAGCACACGCTCGGCACAGCGCAGATTGAGGTTCGCCCAGGCAAGCGTGTTTTCATCCCCTTCAAACAACACGCGCCCGTTCTCAGCGCGCACATCGGTTAATTTCCCGCCAAAGCGCAGTTCATCCGCAACGATCCCTTCCAGACCGAACAGTGTTGGACAGCACATCGTCAGTTCCATTTCGGCATCCCCTTCCTGAAAAAAGGCTCCTGCCGCCGCCCGGCAGGAGCCATCATGTCGTGAACTTATCTTAGCGGTTTACCGGCGTTTTGTCAAGGCATTCACCACATACACAGATGCGGCGCCTGCGGCCGTTCGATCCGTCGGGACAGATACCGCAAAAGGCGGATGCCCGTCAGACGCAGTACCAGCACATACAGCAGGCATGCCCCAAAAATGGTAAGCGCCAGCGCCGCCGTCTCGGTTTGGCAGATATCCTGAAATACGTGAAAAAACATCCGTGTCCAGAGAAACAGCGTAGCGCCGCAAAGTACCGGTACACCAAACCGGCGCAGCGGCCTGAGTGCAAAACCGCTTTTCCGGTGTAAAATATACAAATTAACGGTAAATGCAATGGCATCCGTCAGCAGCATGGCGAGCAGATAACCATAAATGCCAAGCGTTGGCCGGGCGCACCAGCGATATAAAAGAAAAAGCTGGCACAGTTCGGCGCATACGCTGGTTACAACGTTCAAATGCTGTAAGCCCAGCGCATTCAGCAGGCTGCCGGAAGCCATCTGATAATAGCTGACAACTGCCACCGCACCCAGCAGGGCGACGTATTCTGCTGTCAGCGGCTGGCGGAAAAACAGTTCACTCAACCGCGGGGCAAGCGGAACCAGCACCGCCGTTGCCGGAATTCCAATCAGCCCGACTGTTGAAACCGAGCGTCCGATCAGAGCACGCACCCGTTTGGCGGCGCCGACTGCCTGGGCCGCCGTAATGGCGGGCAGCAGCGCCGTGCAGACCGAGCTGACCAGTGCGACCGGCAGCAGCAGGAGCGGCATCGCCATGCCGGAAATCACGCCGAGCGCGGACAGCGCCTGTTCGTAGGTCAGCCCAGCCACCATGAGCCGCTGCGGCAGCAGGACTGAGCCTGCGGAACTGATGATATTGCTGACCAGTGCGGATGCGGAGAGCGGCAGGGCGATGAAGAAGAACTGACGGGCCGTTGCATGGTCGAGCGGTGCAGCCAGCGAGGTGTTTTTCATATTGCGCCGGAACAGCCGTGTCAGGAACAGTGCGCTGAATACCTCACTGACCACCATGCCCGCAAAAATCAGCATGGCGATTGTTCCATAATCCTCTCCCTGATAATGATGCAGCAGCGTGCCTACAGACAAGATGCGGATCAGCTGTTCACCTACCTCAGAGTATGCGGTGTACTGCATCTGCTCCAGCCCGATAAACAATGATTTGAAGATGTTTTCCACGCCGGTCAGTGTGAGGCACAGCAGGACAAAAGGGAATGCCTTTGCACAGCGCCCGTCCCCCAGCAGCGTAGCGGCGATCCCGTCGCCAAACAGCAGCACCACTGCGGCGCAGGCAGCGCACAGTGTAAAAAATACAGAAAACGCCAGCCGGAGGATGGCGCCGATTTTGCGCCGCTCACCCTTTGCCTCGCAGGCAGCGCTCAGCCGGGAGCACGCCATCGTCACGCCGGACAGGCATCCTGCATTCAGCACCAGATAAGCCGAGTTGACCAGGCGGTACACGCCTAACCCCTCTGCGCCCGCAAAATGGCTGAGCAAAATGCGGTAAAAAAAGCCGAGTGCCTGTAATGCCAGATTGCCGCAGGCCAGCACCCCGGCCGCATATAGAATGGTTTTTTTCTGAATCCGCACAGCACGACCCCATTTCACTACAAGGCTATGCTGCAGGCAGTTGCGATATGAATAGCAAGACGCCGGACTTCTGAAAAGAAGTCCGGCGTGGCTGTTATTAAATGCGTTTGCTCATTTTTTCACTGTATTCTGCGCGGAATGCAGCAAAGGTACCGTTGTCCAGCGCGTCGCGAATCTCCTGCATCAGGTGGTTGTAGAACCACAGGTTATGCATGACCAGCAGGCGCTGGGACAGCATTTCGCCGCTCTTGAGCAGATGCCGCAGATAGGCGCGGCTGAACCGGCGGCAGGTCGGGCACTGACAGCCGTCTTCGATCGGACGGTCGTCGGTCTGATATTTTGCATTCATGATGTTCAGAATGCCGTTGTGCGTGAACAGGTGGCCGTGGCGCGCGTTGCGCGTCGGCATGACACAGTCGAAAAAGTCCACGCCGCGGGCAACGCCCTCGATGATATTGGAAGGCGTGCCGACCCCCATCAGATAACGCGGCTTGTTCACCGGTGCATGCGGCAGGACAACGTCCAGGATGTGATACATCACTTCGGTACTCTCCCCTACCGCCAAGCCGCCGATCGCATAGCCGGGCAGGTCGAGTTCAGCAATCGCCTGCATGTGTTCGATGCGAAGGTCGTCATAGGTGCCGCCCTGATTGATGCCAAACAGCATCTGGTGCGGGTTGACCGTATCCGGCAGGCGGTTCAAACGGTCCAGCTCGGTCTTGCAGCGCCGCAGCCAGCGCGTCGTGCGGTCGATCGAGTTTTTGACATACTCGCGCGGCGCAGGATTTTCAATGCATTCATCAAACGCCATAGCGATGTCCGAACCCAGGTTGGACTGGATGCGCATGCTCTCTTCCGGGCCCATAAAAATTTTCCGTCCGTCCACATGCGAATGGAAGGTTACGCCCTCTTCTTTGATCTTGCGCAGGGTCGCGAGCGAAAACACCTGAAAGCCGCCCGAATCGGTCAGCATCGGGCCGTCCCAGCGCATAAACTTGTGCAGGCCGCCCATCGCCTTAACAATCTGGTCACCCGGGCGGACGTGCAGATGGTAGGTGTTGGACAGCTCGATCTGGCAGCCGAGTTCTTTCAGATCAAACGCATCGACCGCGCCCTTGATCGCGCCCGCAGTGCCGACGTTCTGAAAGACCGGCGTCTGCACTGTGCCATGTGCTGTGCAGAATTCCCCTCTGCGGGCATTCCCTTCGGTTTTTAAGAGATGAAATGTTCCGATATTCATAATTCCCTCGATATTTGCAATATTAAGTGTATTCTATCATATTTTGTCCGCCGTTTCAACGCTGGTATGGGAAACGTATGCACTTTTGCAGCTAATTTGACGGGATTTGAATGCTTGAACAAAAAATTACCGATTTTCTAACCGGATATTGTTGGATTTCTACCTTGCATTTCTTAATGATATGAAATATTATTTAATAAATAATTTAGGAAGCAGGAAGTTATATGGGATACTTCACAGGATATATCGGGACCTATGGTTCTCCACACTCATATGGAATATATCGCTTTGCGCTGGATGCCGTAGATGGCAGTATGTCAACCCCTGAACCCTTTCTGCCGGTGCACGACTCCAAGTATCTGGCATTGCGTGAAGACGGGGTGCTGGCATCCGTTATGCAGAATGAACAGGGTGCGGGACTGTTTTTCGCGAAATTACAGGACTTACCCCATGCGCAGAGGGAACTGCTGACTGAGGCGGGCGCTGGCTGCCATGTTGCGCTTTCCGCAACCCATGCCTATACGGCCAATTTCCACAGCGGCACGGTTTCCTGCTATCGTCTGACGGACGCGGCACCTGCGCTCGAGCATGTGATTTCCATCGCGCCCAAGGCCGGCTGCCATCAGGTTTTGCTGCACGATGGGCTGCTTCTCGTCCCCTGCATGGAGCTTGACGAAATCCGCCTGTTTTCTGCGGAGGATGAAACTGCGCGCGGAGTGATTTCGTTCCCCTCCGGCAGCGGGCCGCGGCATGGCGTGTTTGACTGCGCGCACCGGAACCTGTATGTTGCGGCGCAGAAGGACAATGCCGTCTATCGGTATTCCGTGCATGGCGATGGTTTTGACCGGCTGCAGCGCGTGCCGCTGCTTGATGCACCCGGCTCCGGCTGTGACGAGACCGCAGCAATCCGGCTTTCCCCGGATGAACGCTTCCTCTATGTCTCAGTGCGCGGCGCAAATTTGATCGTTGTGCTGGCGTGCAACGCAGACGGGCTGCGCGTAATCCAGCGCATTTCCTGCGGCGGCGATCATCCCCGCGATATTGTATTATCCCCGGACGGACGCTTTGTCCTGTCCGCCAACCGGTATTCCGGCGATCTGACCTGTTTCCCTCTTGATCCGGTTTCCGGCCGCATCGGCGCACAGTGCAGCAGGGTACCGGTTCCGGAAGGCGTCAGCATTGTATTTGACGCACAGATGAAAGGAGAAGAAAAATGAAGCAGTATGATATTGGCATCATCGGTTTATCCGTTATGGGGCGCAGCCTTGCGCTTAATATGGCGGATCACGGGTTCCGGGTTGCAGGTTACAACCGCAGCCGCGCTGTGACCGAGGAGGTCGTGCGCCAGCATCCGCATGAAAACCTGACACCGTTTTACGCTCTGGAGGAGATGGTATCCGCGCTTGCGCCTCCGCGCCGCATCATGCTGATGATTCAGGCAGGCGCACCGGTGGATGCGGTGATCGGCCAGCTGGAACCGCTGCTCGAGCCAGGCGACATCATTCTGGACGGCGGTAACTCGTTCTTTGAGGACACCCGCCGCCGCAGTACGGAGCTCGCAGAAAAGGGCATCCTGTATTTCGGCGTCGGTATCTCGGGCGGCGAGGAAGGCGCGCGGCACGGCCCGTCCATCATGCCGGGCGGCGACAAAAATGCCTATCCGGTGGTCCAGCCCATCCTGGAAGCTGTTGCAGCCACTGCGGAGGGGATACCCTGCTGCACCTATATCGGCCCGGACGGGGCGGGACACTATGTCAAAATGGTGCACAACGGCATTGAATACGCCGACATGCAGCTGATTGCGGAAAGCTATCTGCTGCTCAAATATATTGGGGGCTTTTCCAATGACGAACTTGCAGAGCTGTTTTCTGAATGGAATCAGGGCGAGCTGAAGAGCTTCCTGATCGGTATCACTGCTGATATTTTCCGCGAAGCGGATGACCTTGCAGACGGGAGCCTTGTCGATCATATTCTGGACAGCGCCGCGCAGAAAGGCACTGGCCGCTGGACGAGCATGGAATCGCTGCGGCAGGGCGTGGACATCTCCACGATCACTGCGGCGGCAGGTGCGCGTGTGATGTCGAATGCGCTGGATACCCGCAGACAGGCGCGCGATCTGATCGACCTGCCGGCAATCCAACCGGCTGCCGATCGGACTGCTTTTGCCGGGCAGGTGCGGCAGGCGCTGTACACCGCCAAGATCATTGCATATGCGCAGGGCTTCTCTCTCATGCGGGATGCGTCCGAACGCTACGGCTGGGCGCTTGATCTGGGTTCGATCGCGGCGATTTTCCGCGCAGGCTGCATCATCCAGGCGGATTTCCTGAACGATATCACCGCGGCGTTCCGGCGTGCTCCGGCCCTCTCAAGCCTGCTGCTGGATGAATTTTTCCGCGCACGCCTTGCAGCGGGCCATCGCAGTCTGCGTGCATGTGCAGCAGCCGGTCTGCAAAGCGGCCTGCCGCTGCCGGCTATGACGAACGCGCTTTCCTATCTGGATCAGTTCCGCGGCCAGCATCTGGGCGCAAACCTCATTCAGGCGCAGCGCGACCTGTTCGGCGCGCATACCTTTGAACGCACGGACCGCCCGGGCGTATTCCATCACGAATGGGGGAGAAACGGTTGAGCAAAGCATTTACCATATTCGGCGGCACAGGCGACCTGACCTTCCGCAAACTGCTGCCTGCGCTGTATAACGGCAGCGTATCCGGCGCAGAATCGCTGGACTACGAAATTATCGTGATTGGCCGGCGTGATTACACCGCAGAGCAATACCGCGAACTTGCCCGGGACTGGGTACGCCAATTCGCCCGCCTCCCCTACTCGGACAGCGCGTTTGCGCGCTTTGCGGCGCGGATCGACTACTACCGCATGGACTTTACCGACCCTGCCGCTTATGCCGGACTGGACAATTATTTCCGCACGCGCGGAATTGATGAATTTATCTTTTACTTCGCTGTCGCGCCGCGCTTTTTCGGCGTAATCGCGGAAAGCCTTGCAGGCGTCAGCAATGCGCCGAACGGCAAGGTGATTCTGGAAAAGCCGTTTGGAGAAACGCTCGAGGACGCAAAAGCGCTGAACAAGCGCTTGGAAGCGATATTCACCCCCGCGCGGATATACCGCATCGACCACTATTTAGGCAAGGAAATGGTGCGCAACATTGAGACCATCCGCTTCTCTAATCCGATTTTCACCAACCTCTGGGATGCGCGCTTTATTGAATCCGTACAGATTTCTGCGTTTGAGGATGTGGGGGTCGAGTCGCGCGGCGGCTACTACGATCACGCGGGAGCCATGAAGGACATGGTGCAAAACCACCTCTTCCAAATATTGTCCATCGTGGCGATGGAGCGCCCGAGTGAATATATCGGCTCGGATATGCACACCGAACAGCTCAAGGTGCTGCATGCCCTGCGTCCGGTTGGACAGGACCCGATCCAGGATACATTGGTCCTCGGCCAGTATGAGGGGTACCGGCAGGAAAAACTGGTCGATCCACAGTCGCAGACCGAAACCTATGCAGCGATGCGCCTGTTTATCGACAATGACCGCTGGCGGGGCGCGCCGTTTTATATCCGTACCGGCAAAAAGCTGGATGCGCGGGAGATGAATGTGGTCGTTACCTCCCGCCGGCCGCGGCTGGACGTAGCCCATAACGTGCTGGTGATCCGCATCCAGCCGACAGAGGGTGTATACCTGCAGTTTAATATCCAGAAGCCGGGTGATACGACGGAAATCACGCAGGCCAAGATGGATTTCTGCCAAAGCTGCTCACTGGAAAACCGGATCAACACGCCCGAGGCTTACGAGCGGCTGATCGGCGCATGCATCCGCGGCGGGCGGTTCTGGTTCTCGCGCTGGGATCAGATCGAGACCGGCTGGCAGTATGTCGAGCAGCTGCGTCAGGCTTATCAGAAGGCCGGGCTGCCGCTGTACCACTATGCCGGCGGCAGTGCCGGGCCGCAGGCCGCAGATGAGCTGCTGGCACGCTTTGGGCACAGCTGGTTTCACGAGGGATAATATGATGAAAAAAGAGGGAAGCCGAAGCTTCCCTCTTTTGCATTTTTGTATGCTCAATAGAGCAGCATGGAATCGCCGAAGGAGAAAAAGCGATATTCCTCCTCGATTGCCTGCTGGTAAGCATTCATCACCATTTCGCGCGTCGCAAATGCTGAGATCAACATCATCAGCGTGCTTTCCGGCAGATGGAAGTTGGTCACCAGATGATCGACCATTTTGAACCGGTAGCCCGGATAGATGAAAATATCCGTCCAGCCGGACTGGGCGCGGACGTGTCCGCTCTCGTCTGCAATGGTCTCGAGCGTGCGGCAGGCCGTCGTCCCGACAGCCCAGACCTTGCCGCCTGCATCGCGCGTCTGATTGATGAGCTCTGCGGTCTGCTCGTCCATGATATAATACTCGGAATGCATTACATGGTCAGTGATCTCCTCTTCCTTGACCGGACGGAAGGTGCCCAGACCGACATGCAGCGTGACAAACGCCAGCTTAACGCCCTTCTGCTCGAGCTCCGCAAGCAGTTCCCTGGTAAAGTGCAGGCCAGCAGTAGGCGCTGCCGCAGAACCGGGTGTTTTGGAGTAAACCGTCTGGTACCGCTCGGGATCGTCCAGCTTTTCTTTGATATAGGGCGGGAGCGGCATGGTGCCGAGCTTGTCCAGGATTTGCAGGAAAATGCCATCATAATGGAACCGGATCAGACGGTTGCCGTCCGGCTGCACTTTTTCGACCGTCGCGGTCAGCAGGCCGTCGCCAAAGGTCAGCTCCACGCCCTCGCGCGTTTTGCGCCCCGGGCGGGTCAGGCATTCCCACAGGCCGTCGCCCTTGTCGGTCAGCAGCAGCACCTCGATCGGCGTGGTGTGCCCTACGGCGTGGCCCATCAGGCGCGCCGGGATGACGCGCGAATTATTGAATACCATGCAGTCGCCCGGCTGCACATACTCCAGCAGGTCGCGGAAGTGGCGGTGCGTCACCGAGCCATCCGCCCGGTCAAGTACCATCAGCCGCGAAGCGTCGCGCTGTTCGAGCGGATGCTGTGCGATCAGGTGTTCGGGTAAATCAAAATAAAAATCACTTTTCTTCATTCACAAAAGCATGGACGCCCGCGCGGAGCGCCCATGCCGTTTCCTCCTTTACAGCCCGTCTGTTCAGCCGGCAATCTCGATGCCGGTAAAATAAAACTTCAAAATTTCTTCATAGTCAAAGCCTTTTTGCGCCATCGCATATGCACCCCACTGGCTCATGCCGACACTGTGGCCCCAGCCCGAACCGGTGAACGTATAGCTGGCTGCATTGGTAACCGGCGTCTGATCCTGAGGCTGCTCTTCCGGCTCTTCCTGCGGCTCGTCCGCGCTGGTGATAAGTACGGTTTCGCTCTCCGGGTCGAAGTCAACTCCAAAGCCGAGCGCCTCCCCCACATCCCGCACCATATAATAATTATTGCCATTGATCCGGTAGCCAGTCAGGGAAACGGTTTTTTCGTCAATCACAATGGAGGAGTCCGACGGCGTGCAGTTTTCAACCACCGCGGAAACGGACGACGTCATTTCGCCGCCGACCTGCTCATAAGCTGCATCAGGCGTAAGCACGATGCGGTTATTCGCAGCATCCCATGTGACATTAAACTGGCTGCCCGTGCCATTGAGTATGTAAGCAATATCGCGGAGCTTATAATAATTGTTGCCATTGATATTATATCCCTGCGGTTCCACCGGCTCGCCGTTGACTGTCACCGGATGCGTAGAGGGGCTGATCTTCAGGCTTGTACTCTGCGGCAACGCTGCGGAGGTTCTGGACGAACCGTTGGGCGTAATGGTGTACCGGATACTGTCCAAACCGAATACGGTGCGGCAGTCGTCACGTTGGATGACAACCTGCTTGCCGGTGGTATCGGTCACGGTCACCTCATTGACATTGTCAGTATCTGTGCGTTTGGTGACCTCAACATTCGCAACCGTACCAATGGAGTAGCCCGCGCTGGTCAGTTTCTGGCGGACCTCTTCTGCTGTCAGCGTGACGCTCCAGGAGCTGTCATAAGTCTCGTAAGGGTCTTCCTTGCCCTGCAGATAGGGATAATCGCCGCCCCATACGTTAACGGCATCCTCGGTCGCGCCGCCATCGGACGAGAAGAAGTAGCCGATGACCGGTTCGCCGTTATAGGTCAGGTATTCGCCCTGCGTTGCGTCAACCGCAGCATCCGAAGCGGCGGTTGCCTGGTTCGCGCCAAGGTAAACCTGACAGTTTGTGGTGTTGCACAGGTCGTAGCCCTCGCTCGTGTGCTTACTCGTACCAAGTGCGAAGGAGCGCGCGCAGACAGCTTGAGCCTTCTGCGCCTCCGCCGGCCAGTCCGGATCAATTTCGTACGGCAGGACGCCCTTCACATAATCCTCCAGCCCGACATAATTTATAACAGTGATGTTTCCATCCGACGCACGGCGGTAAACAAAGTCGCCGCGCCATTGGTATCCTTTGAACCACGTCAACCCGCTATTGGGGCGGATAGCAATATGATCCGCGTCCTGCGCCGAGGTGTACAGCACCTCACCCGTCGCGGTATCGCTTACCTGAAACGCATTATTCACCAGCTTGATCGTCAGCTGGGTGCTGGAAAGCGCCGTGCCGGCGGAAAAATCCGTCCCGTTCATCGTACCGACCGTGTAGCCGGTTGCCTCGCCCGAGACATTTTCCAGTTTGGGGTCTGCAAACGTGCTTGCACCGCTGATCGTCAATCCGACGCGCAGCGTCACATCGGTATCCACCGCGGAGGCGGGCATAATGCAAAGACAGCCGATCAGCGCTGCCGCGCAAAGCAGCGCGGAGAGCATTCTCTT
>USSI01000032.1 GCA_900557315.1 uncultured Butyricicoccus sp.
CCTTGAGCTCCTCGACGGTCAGGCTGTCGTCCGAGGGGACGACATACGCCGCCACAACCTCGCCGCGCAGCTTGTCCGGCATGCCGATGACCGCGCTCTCCGCGACCTTGGGGTGCTCGTTCAGCACCGCCTCGATCTGGGTCGGGTAGATGTTTTCGCCCGCGGAGACGATCATGTCGTCCTTGCGGCCGGAGACCGTGACGAACTCGTTTTCGTCCCAGGTGCCCACGTCGCCCGTGTACAGCCAGCCCTTGTAGAACTTGGCTTTTGTCATTTCCTCATTGTTATAGTAGCAGAATGCACTCTTCGCGGGGGAGGAAATGATGATCTCGCCCGGGGTCTCGCCGTCGCGCGGGACGGTCTCGTCCGGCTCGGCGTGCGCTCCATCCTCCCGGATGGCGACCAGGCGCACGTCGTCGTCCGTGCACGAGCGACCGGCAGACCCTGCCATTTCGGGCAGGTCGAACGGGCGCAGGAAGGTGTTCCAGAAAGTCTCGGTCGTGCCGTAGCCGTTGAAGATGTTGGGCGTCAGAAGCTGCATGTACTTCTCGCACGCGGCCTTTTCAAACGGCGCGCCCATGGTGACGATGCCGCGCAGTGCGGACAGGTCGGCGGGCGTGCGCTCCTGCGTGCGCGCGAGCATCGCAATGATGGTCGGCACGCCGATCAGGAAGGAAATCTGGTACTTCTCCGCGTATTCCAAGGCACGCTTGGGCGCGAAGTCGCGCAGGATGACCACTTCGCCGCCTGCGTACAGCGTCGGGCAGGGGCCGCCCGAGTGGATGCCGCCGCGGTGGAACCACGGGGTCATGTTCATGGTGCGGTCCAGGGGCCCGAGCGGGAAGTGCATCATCACGTCATGCGCGGAGAGCACCTCGTTAATATTGTTGATCGGCACGCCCTTGGGGCGGTTGGTGGTACCCGAGGTATACAGCCGGGTGGTTTCATCGTAGATATGCGGGTCGAAGTCGATCGGGGGATCGGTTTCGGGCTGCATGGCAACATAGTCCTGATACCGTGTATGTCCCGCCGGAGCTTCGGCGCCGCCCTTGTAATCGACCATGATGACGGTCTGCGGCTTGTGTTCGCACAGATGGAGCGCGCCGCCGGACAGTTCGCCGAACTCGGCGTCGTAGACAAACGCCTTGGGGCGGCTGTCGTCGATCACGAGCGCGATCTCGCCCGCGCCCTGCCGGTAATTGACCGGGCAGGCGATTGCGCCGACCTTATGCGCCGCCAGATAGCAGAATACGAACTCAGGAGAGTTGAGCAGGGCAAACATCACCACGTCGTTTTTCCCTATGCCATCCGCGCGAAGCGCATGCGCCAGGCGGTTTGCCTCGGCGTTCAGTTCCTGATAGGTCCAGCGGCGGCCGGAAAGCGGGTCGTGCAGCGCGGGGCGCGTGCCAAAACGCGATACGTTGCGCAGGAAACCGTTTAAGTAGGTAAAGCGCGTCTCGAACGTATCACGGAACATGGAGACATCATAGGTATATTCGTGTTGCAAAAAGTTCGCCTCATTTCTGGTAACGGGAAAGGATGATGCTGGAGTTCTGTCCGCCAAACCCGAGCGAATTGCTCATAGCGGCAGAAATATCCGCCTTCCGTGCGGTATTCGGTACATAATCAAGGTCGCAGTCCGGGTCGGGGGTATCGAGATGCAGGGTGGGCGGCAGGATGCCGTCCTGGATGGCCTTGATGCAGGCGATCGCCTCGGTCAGGCCGCCCGCGCCCATCAGATGCCCGGTCGCGGACTTGGTCGCGGAGACCGGCGGCGCGGATTCGCGTCCGCCGAACACCGCCTTGATGGCGAGCGTTTCCGCCTTGTCGCCCAGCGGGGTAGAGGTGCCGTGGGCGTTGATATAGCCGATGTCGGAAGGCTGCATACCCGCCCGCGCAAGCGCGCGCTGCATACAGGCCGCCGCGCCCGTGCCGTCCGGGCAGGGAGCGGTGACATGGTGGGCGTCCGAGGTGTTGGCGTAGCCCGCGAGAACCGCGTGGATCGTTGCGCCGCGCGCGAGCGCGTGCTCCTCGGTTTCAATGACCAGCGCGCCGCCGCCTTCGCCGATTACAAAGCCGTCGCGGTCCAGGTCGAACGGCCGGCAGGCGTGTTCAGGATCGTCGTTGCGGCGGGACAGCGCCTTGGCCTGCGACAGGCCGGATACCACGATCGGGCACAGGATGCTCTCGCCGCCGACCGCGAGCACCGCGTCGGCCTCGCCGGTCCGGAGCAGCATGGCTGCGGTCATCATTGCGTCGCCGCCCGCCGAGCAGGCGGTGTTGAGCGTCAGGCTCGGGCCGTGGATGCCGTGCGCGATGGCGATCTGCGCCGCGGCAATATTGCCGATGGTCATGGGCACAAAGCGCGGGCCGACGCGGTGGCCCGCGTCAAACGCGGCCTGCGTCTGTGCGACCGTGGTCACACCGTCCATCGCCGTGCCCATCACGATGCCGATGCGGTCGGATTCGTCTTCGACCGGGAGGGCGCTGTCCGCAAGCGCCTCTTCCGCCGCGGCGAAGGCAAACTGCATGAACGGGTCCATCGTGCGCGCGAGGGTTTTCGGCATAAAGGCGGTGGGATCGAAATCCTTCAGTTCCGCCGCGATCTGTACCGGCAGCCCGGATGCGTCAAAGCGTGTGATCGGTCCGACGCCGCATTTCCCCTCGGTCAGCGCGCGCCAATATTCGTTCACCCCGATCCCGATCGGCGTAACCGCCCCCATACCTGTGATGACTAAAGTTTTCTCTTTCATGCCGGTTCCCCATTTATTTGTGATTTTACAGCCTGCATAAAACGCCGTAAACAATTCTTTAATAATTGCTCCCCATTATAACACGGCGGCAAGCAAAAAGAAAAGCTGAAAACTCACCAAAATCCTGCCGCATATCGGGCAGTTAATGCGCTATCAGCATAATAAATTTTACAATACATTATACCAGAAAAGTTGAAAAAGTAAAAGTACATTCGGCCGCAAAATGTGCAAAAAGTGTGCAAAAAAACCAGCCTCCCCTGTTAAAGCGGAGGCTGGAAACGGCAGGTCAGGCCGGATCTTCAGTTGTTTTGGCGGGGGCGGCAGCCGCTGCACTGTCCAGCGGCGGCAGTTTGGGCGCCCAGGTTTTTTCCGGCGGGCGGATGTCGATCGCCGGGTTGAAGGCGTAGTAGTTCTTCGCGTCCAGATTTTCCTGCACTACGCGGAGCGCATCGCCGAAGCGCTGGAAGTGCACGATTTCACGCGCGCGCAGGAACTTGAGCGGCTCGCGGACGTCCGGGTTGTCGATCAGCCGGAGCAGGTTGTCGTAGGTGGTGCGGGCTTTCTGCTCTGCCGCCATATCCTCAAACAGGTCGGTGATCGGGTCGCCCTTGGACTGGAAGGTCATTGCGCTCCAGGGCGTGCCGGAGGCGAACTGAGGGTAGATACCCGTGGTATGATCGACAAAGTAGGTATCAAAGCCACCCTCCTTGATCTGTTCAGGCGTCAGGTTGCGCGTGAGCTGGTAGACGATGGCGGAGATCATTTCCATATGCGCCAGCTCCTCCGTGCCGATGTCGGTCAGGATCGCCTTGCATTCCTTATACGGCATGGCATAGCGCTGGTTGAGGTAGCGCATGGAGGCGCCGAGTTCACCGTCCGGCCCGCCTAATTGTAAAAGCAGATAGCGGATGCTATCTGCTTCTTATACATAATATTGTATCACAAAATCGCTATTCTTGCGATCAAAAATGATGGATCGGACGAACCCGCGCAGGATCTCATTTTGCTCGGCTGGATCTCCGTCCGGATCTTTTAGCTTTTCAAGGTCAGCCGCGTGGGCGGCAGCGAAATCGGCCGGGGAGATTGGTTCTGCCGGAGGCGGCGCGCTGTCCCGCAGCGTGGCGATGCGCTGCTCGATAGCGGCCTTGCGCTGGCGGTATTCCTCCAGTGTGTCCACGCCGGCCTCGTATGCCTCGCGGATGCGCTCGAGCTTCTGTTCCTCACGGGAAATCTGCCGGGCAATCAGCTCCGCGCTGTTGTCGCTTTGGAGTCGCTGACCGTCTGCGGACAGGATCCCGAAGTCCAGCTGACGGAAATCATCGGTGATCTGCTTAAGCACTGCGTCGGTGAGCTTTGTAATTTGGATGCCGTGCGACTCCGGACAGCGGCCTTTGGCATAGTTGTGGCATTGCAGAGACGGTCCACCCTTTCTGTCGTGGTGGCTTTTCATCCTGCTGAGCGTCGCGCCGCAGCACGAGCAGCGCACCAGCCCTTTGAGTGCAAATGGCTTGCCATCTTCCCGAGAGTAGCGACCGTAGCGCCGCTCTCTCTCATCCAGTAGGGCTTGCGCCTGATCGTACAGCTCGCGCGATATCAGTGGCTCGTGCCCGCCGTCGATGGTGATGGTATCAGGATTATCCCACACACGGCGTGTGCGGCCGGTGGGTGTCCAGCGCACTTTACCAATGTAGACAGGGTTACGCAGGATATATTTTACACCGCGATTTTCGATCGGGTTGCCGAACCTGGTTCGCACGCCGAGCGCGGTCAGCTCGTGCGAGATCTGCAGCAGGCCGCGGCCGCCGACAAAGTCCTCATAGATCTTGCGCACGATGGGCGCGGTATCAGGGTCGGGGACATACGCGCCGTCCTGCATGCGGTAGCCGATCGGCGCGTAGGTGTTGGGCCGTCCGGCCTTGGCGCGCTGGGTCATGCCGCGGCGGACTTCCTCAGCGAGGTTGATCGAGTAGTATTCGTCCATCGCTTCGATCATGGCTTCGATGAGGATGGACATTTTGTCCTCACCGATCGGCTCGGAGACCGACACGACCTCGATGCCCAGGTCGCGGCGCAGCATGGATTTATACAGGATGCTGTCCTCGCGCGAGCGGGCGAAGCGGCTGAACTTCCAGAGCAGCACCACGTCAAACGGCTTGGGCTTGCACTTGGCGGTGCCGATCATGCGGTTAAACTCGGTGCGCTTTTTGGTAGAGCGGCCGCTGCGGCCCTCTTCCTCCATGAAGATGTATTCTTCGGGGATGATGATGCCGTTTGCCTTGGCGTAGGCTTGGATCTTCTCCAGCTGGGATTCGGGCGAGTATTCCAGCTGGTCGTCGGTCGATACGCGGATGTAAGCTGCGCCGATACGCAGCTCGGGGGTAGGGGATGGCATAGGGCAGCCTCCTTTCTTGTCAGATTTTAGAACATTTGTTCGATTTATAGGGGTGTAAAAATGCAGACCACAGCGGAACGGTGTTCGGTTGTGGTCTGCTGGTGTGTCATTCGATTCCCGCTTCAGCATCATCTACGGCATCCCAAAAATCATTTTCATTGACGATCATAACATGGGCACCTTGCTTGCGCAGGTTCATGGCTTCTTCGATCTTTCGACCATAGCAGGCATACGCCCAACACGGATTGCCGGAATTGCCGACAACTAGATAATCTGTTTTACTGGAAACAGATTTTTTCGCCTTACCGCCAAGCTCGGTTACTTTCTCAAGTAAATCCTTCCGTTGGCCGCGGTTGAATTCGCCGGTGAAGCAGAATGCTTTGTCTTGGAAGGTGATCTCAGGACAGGACGCACAAATGCCGGAAACGCAGTATAGCTCACGCAGATTGACGTACTCCTGCTCGGTAAGGTTCAGAGAGTCTTTGAACTCAATAATCGTGCTAAGAAAAGCCAGCAAAGTATTGCGTTCGTCTCCCGTTATTTTGCGATCTGCCATGATGGAAGAAAGCAAGCTGTTGATCTCATCAAAGGGGTATGTACCAGCCAAAAAGTCGTTGGCGTTGATCCATGAATACAAAGCTTTGATTTCTGCATCGCCTAATTCATTGTCGGCCATCATACCGTGGATCATGCCAGCAAGGAACTGGATCGACGAGGTGATTTCATCGTAATACTTTCCGCTGGATGCAAAGCTGCTGCATACCCATAAAATATCCTTTGCTTCTTCCTCGGTAATCATACTATCAGCGCATGCATTTTCAACAATCGGGAGGATTTCGGAAAAGGGATGCCTGTTGCGCAGCGGCTCATGTAGCGAGCACCAGTGCGCAAGCTCTGCAATTTCATCGGATTGCACGGTTGTGTCGGTGGAAATGCCCGCGACAATGCCGCGCAATGTATTGATGGCCTTGTGCAATTCAGCTGGACCGGTGAACAAACGATAATCCTGTTCCATAAGATATTCCCCCCTACGGATTGACAAAATTAGCCAATCTTGTATAATGTTGTTGGAGGATAGTGTGTAACACTCCACTTTTGCCCGTTCCGGTGCGTCACCACTGGGGCGGGCGCTTTTTATGTGTTCGGTTGTGGGCTGCTCCAATTAAACTCATTTTCCATGCGGCTTAAAGCATATATTTGTGCCGCCATTACCGAAAGAAGTCAAAAGAATTTCAATTTGCTCCCCGGTTAAAGTAGTATTAGAATATCCACTTAGATTTGGAAGTTTTTCTGAAAGAGATTCGGCTAACCCATCACTACTGTTTGGGTCGAACGCTTCGATCAAAGCGCCAATATAATAGCCTGCATATGTCGAAGTCTCGTCACCAGCCCCTTGGTACCAGTAAAGCGTCACAGAGTCGAGTGTTTCCTCTGAAGATAGAAAGTCGATTGTGAGGCCGCTACCAAAAATCGTAATATCACCGTAGCTACCATCATAGTCAATGGTTGGGATATTATTTTGTTCGGCTCCTTCGTTCAAAAATGAAACAAGTTCTTCTGCTGTACAATCAAACGAATCCCCATCATTACTGAAAAGCGGATCGGCGGCTGAGGCCTTGTCATTGGATGAGCACGCACAAAGCAAGAAAGACAGAAGCAGGGTAGATAAAAGAATGACCTTTTTCATTTTGTGTCCCCCCATTTTATGTGTCCAATTTGAACACTTATATTTTGTGAATTATCACCAGATATAGAAAACCCTCTTGCCAAAAATCAAGATACGGTGTATTATTGAAAAGCAAACATTTGTTCGGTTTCTGGGAGGGCGGTTATGAAAAACATGGAAACAATTGTAGCAGAAGCATATTCAACAACCGACCCTATTGATTTTCTTTCTCAGGTTTTGGATTTTGCATTGTCATTGCGAGATTCCGAGCAAACTCCATCACGCGTCGCTGATCCTCATCGGACAGATCATTCATAACAGATTCAAGTTGTTTTGCCTTTTCGCTCACCGCATCCGTGGTGGGCGATTTTTTTTGATCTGTCTTCCCGAGCAAGTAATCAACGGATACATCAAATAGAGATGCAAGCCTTATCAGCGTGTCTGGGTTTGGTGAGGCTTTAGATTCGGGATTTTCCCATTTAGCAACAGCTTGCTGGCTGACAAATAGTTTTTCTGCGAGCATTTTTTGTGACATTTGATGCTCATTGCGCAGGGATTTTAAGCGTTCTTCAAACAAAATGCTCACCTCTTTGCCTTTATAGTACCACTAATAGTTGTATGTGTAAACAAAAAAGGTGTTGACAACAACTAAAAAGGGTATTATGATATGAATAACAACCAATGGTAGTTAAAGGGAGGAGGTAAAACATGGTTTGCAGAATCGCAAAATTGAGAGAAGGTTGTTCGATGACGCAGGCGCAGCTTGCAGCAGAATGTGGTGTATCGCAGCAGAGCATCAGCAAAATTGAAACTGGAAACGGTGAACCGTCATATTCTTTGGCTGTCCATATCGCTCGCGCGCTCGGTTGCACTATCGACGACCTGTACGCGGACGAGTCGCCGCAGACTGCTGTTTGATCTATGTCTGCATTATAACATGGAAAGGAGGGGAACACCACGATGCAGCACTATCAGAATATCTACCAAAGTGCCCGAGAGGGTGCGGGTTTGACGCAGGAAGCCGCAGCAGGTCGATTAGGCTGGTCAGTGCGGTGCTTGCAGGACATCGAGCAGGAGACCCGCACGCCGTCGCCGGAAAAGGTCGCACAAATGGCCGAGCTGTACCGCGCAGCATGGCTGCGGGGACATTATTGCAACCGCTGTCCGCTCGGCGCTTCATCCAAACTGCCCGAACAGGACTGCGATCTGCAGCAGCTCGCGTTGGAAGTTGGGTTGGTCTGCGACGATCCGGAGCATCTGAAACGCATGGTGCGCCGTCTGTTTGAGATCGCGCTCGATCGCGTCGTATCGGACGATGAGCTGCCGGACTATATCACCTGCGCGCATCTGCTGGACACCTTTGCGGTTCTGGCGGAGAAAGCAAAAATCATTCTTGCTGGCCGGGGCGTGCAGACAAGCCACTAACGCATAGATTATGCCAGGGAGGTGTGCAAATGGCAGGCAAAGCAAAGCCGCTGCGTGGGCGCAGTGAGTTCATCCGGCCGGATGGGACGGTCGTGCCAGTGCGGGATTTCGACGGCAATCTGGTGATCGACCCATGTGAATGGGAACAGATCAAGCAGCAGATCGCGAAAAACCTCAGCCGGACGGTGTCCGAGATCGTGACCGCCCACCCCGAGCGAAAGGCCGCTTACGGCATCCCGGAGGGGAAAAACAGCGCGACCGTCTGCCTGATTGACATTTTGGGCAATAAAAAAGCACCCGACGGTGCTGGAACCACCGACGAGTGCAAGGAATAATAAACCTTACTTACAGGATAAAGCAAAAAACCGGCGCTGTCAAGAGGCGGCGCCGGGGGAAGGGAGAAAAACATGATCGCAAATATTATTATCGTGATGCTGGGGCTGGGCTGCGCCTTTCTGGCGGTGGGCCTTTGGATCGACCGCCTGCTGAACCGCCCGATCGAAAGGCGGTGGCGGTGATGCGTAAATTTTCGCCCGGGGAGCTGAAGGCGCGCGGAGTGATCCCGCGTGAGCCGGAGGCTTTATCGGCCTGCGCAGAGGAGGCCGGTAAAGGATGACTTATCATTTCGACGGCCAAATCGCCGCCATGTACGGCGTAGATGAGGCGGTTTTTATCGCCATGCTCCAGTTCTGGATTGCGAAAAACGAAGCCAATGACCGGCATTTCCATGACGGCCGGTATTGGACATACAACAGCATCCGTGCAATGGAAAAACTGTTCCCTTGGTGGAGCAAGCGGCAGATCGAGCGCATCGTCAAAAAGTTGAAAGAGGCTGGGGTTGTCCTGACGGCAAATTACAACCGGGATAGCCATGACCGGACGCTGTTTTACTCGCTTGATGAAAGCAAACTGCCCATTTCCCCGTTTTGTCGCGAGGTGTCACCAAACGGTGACAGCCCCCTGTCCCCAAACGGTGACGACTTGTCCCCAAACGGTGAAATGTATAAGGAACAGTTAAATACACAGTTAAAAGAAGAAGAGGGAAACCCGGATGGGAACATCAAACCGCTGGAACTCATGGAGCGGTACAACACGATCTGCACCGGTATGCCGCAGGCGGTCAAGCTGACGGAGAAACGGGCGAAGGCGGTGCGCCGGCTTTACGCTATCGGCTATACGTCCGAGCAGCTGATCGATGTGTTTTACCGCGCGCAGGCAAGCAACTTCTGTACTGGCAGCAATGACCGCGGCTGGCGGGCGGATTTCGACTGGCTTATGAACGAGAACAACCTGGTCAAGGTGCTGGAAGGCAAGTACGGCGGTAGCGCATCGCCTGAGCCGCCAAAACCGAAGGGAGGTCAGTTTGAACAATGGTGACCAAAGCAACACTTGACGCAGAATACAGCGTGATCGGCTGCCTGCTGGTCGACCCGTCGATCGTGGGCGAGCTGATCAGCCGCACGCGGCCGGAGGATTTCACCGTCCCCGAGCTGCGCACGGTATACAACGCCGCGGTCAAGCTGTTCAGCGCCGGTCGGACGGTGGACGCAGTGACCATCCGCGGCGTGTGCGGTGCGGAGTATAACGACTTGCTCATGCAGTGCATGGAGATCACGCCGACCTCTTTCGGCTGGCGCACCTACATATCCGCCATGCAGGAGCAGACGCGCGTGACACGGTTACAGGAGCTGGCGGCGCAGATGGCAAACGTGCGCACCAGCGCCGAAGGACGCGACCTGCTGGGAAAGGCGGGCGAGATCCTGAGCGAGAAAAGCGCCGCGC
>USSI01000033.1 GCA_900557315.1 uncultured Butyricicoccus sp.
GCTTTGTCAGCGAGCCGACTTCTTCGTTATCGAACACGGCGCTGATGAGCAGCTTTTCTTTGTTTTCCGCGTTCGATGTATTGGAATAGAGCGCCGCGCGCTGCTGGTAGTATCCGAGCGCAAACTCGGTCTGCTGCTCGGCGTTCAGCGTGGCGGGAATGGGTGTTCCGCCAATCTGCATATAGATTTCGGACAGCAGGCGTTCATAGTAAACGGCCAGCCCGGCATCCAGCTTGTTTAAATGATGCTGGGACAGCTGGGCGAGCTTGCCGATTACAAAGGCCGGGTTGGTGCTGGCGGCGGTATAGAACCGCTCGGCAACGCCAACACCGACTTCGGGCATTGCCCGGCGCTGGATCGCGACATAGGTTGCCATCAGCTGGCCGCAGTAATAAGCGGTATTCCGACGGGTTTCACTTTTGGCGGCTTCCATGGGGTGTGCATCTCCTCTCAATCGTTGTTTCCTGCACAGCCAGGCCTTTAACAGCTGGAAGGCAAGGGATTCGCGGTCAAAATTGGTAAAGCTGTTGGCTTCGTCGGACTGGAGCATAGCGGAGCGGATCCAACGCAATGCGCGCACGGCAACCTCATCCGGCAGGCTGCTCCCGTTGATAATGGCATACAGCAGGCGATTCACCAGACTTGGCAGTTCATCGTCGATGCGGCTCCACACCTTGGCTGGGTCCCCGCCTGGCTTGAGCAGACGGGTGCAGAGCGTCTTGAGCTTGGGCGGCCGTGTCATGCCTTTCCCATCCGGGGTGACAAGGGCAAGGTCGTCAAACCACTGGATGATATTTTGATGCAGGGTTTTATAGTCGCCCTCGTACCATCCGCGCACCATCATGCGACCGTTTGCGCCGGAGAGCGGCATGATATAGTAACGGGCATTCGCCAGTTCCGGGCGGCATCCCTCAAAAATTGCAGAATGCAGGCGGCTGGCTGCGCGGAGCGCCTCTTTTTCCGTCCCGCGCTGCTCCTCCGGCGCGGGGGTATCTACAGGTTCACTGTCCCAGTCGGCGTCGATTACGAGTTCAAAGGGGTCATCCTCGGCAGCGACCTCTCTGGAATACCAGTGCACCTGTTTGGCGTTGCCGAGCGTGGGCGCGCGGGCAATCAGGTCGGTTAAAGCGGCATTGACTGCGGTCATCGCCTGTTCGGATACCGGCGCATTGGCGCTCTGCTTGAGCCCGTAGGACCGGAACGCATCCTTATCAAAGCACAGGAATGCGTCTCCGGCAGTATGGCCGCCCACCTGGATCAGACCGGACACTTTGGGGACAGTTTCGAGCGCGGGCGCAAGTTCACCGGTAATCAGGCAGCGCGGCAGGGTGTCCGACGCTTGGGCGGCAAACATCGTGCGGAATTCCTCCCACCACGGCAGATAGGCGTCGCCCTGTTCGAGCGGGCAGCCGTCCACCTGAAAGCCGATCGGGTCGGCGGGTTTCAGTTTGTGCGTGGCGAGGCTGTCTGTGATCTGCTGCACGGTGTCCGGGTCGCGCAGGGCAGCGGCGGCGGCTGCGAATTTGGGGTCACAGTCCGCGCCCCCGTCCAGCATGGACAGGAAAAATTCGTGCTTGGTGGGGATGTTTTTATCTTTTTTCTCGTCTTCCACCAGACCGAGCGGGATTTTCGCCTTTTCGATCAGCGGGTTGCAGAACCGCGTCCCGTTGGCGGCGGTTCCGATATCGGGCGCATACACCGAGGGAGCCTTTTTGTCCCGTGTTTCCAGGCTGAGGAACTTGCCGTCCGCGGACAGCAGGACATATGCCTTGACGCGCTTGGGCTTGAAGCCGGGTTTGGCCGACAGGCCCTTGTCGAGCGCGTAGCGGTATAATTCGGTCAGCATGCTATACCCCCTTTCCCGGTTTGAGCACCAGTGGTGAAGCATAGGGTGGGACATGGATGACACCCTGTTCCATTTTTGCGTGGTACAGGGAGACACTCGGCTCAGCCTGCTTTCCGACCTTCCAGACATTCAGATCGAACACGTCATAGACCATCAGGCCCAGATCAAGGTCCTCCTGTATGGGGGCTTCGCCGTCCGAGCCCCACTCGAAATACGCGGGGAACTCGCGCGTCCCCATCACGGGTTGGACGAACATCTGGCCGCGTTTGGCGCGCCGCTCAAACTGGTTGTAAAGCTGGATGGGAGGCGCGGAAAAATCCGGGCGCGGCACGATCTGCGCCGTGATCCGGTAGCGGACATCCCGGAGGACAACCGAGTGGCGCTGTGTGCGGTCGTCCTCGATCGAGATGCAGGCCTTAAGCGGGTTGACGGCGGGGATGCGCGGCATTTTGCTTTTGACCTCGTTGCGCTTAAAGGTTGCGTACTGAATCGGGCGCAGCACTTCAATGGTATTTACCTGCCAGTAAAATTCCGCGGGTTTGGCATAGATGGAGGCCAATATCCCCCGGACGGCGCTGGGCGTCGGCACGGGGTAGGTCATTTTCTCCACTTTACACTCCGGACGCGAAAAGAGTGCAAAATCGCCCCATACGGTAATGGTTACTTGCGGACAGTTCAAAAAAGGTTCACCTCATTCCTTAAAAGATACCGGTAAAGTTCTGTTCCTCCCAGATCAGGCCCTGCTTGTCCGAGTAAAAGGCAGGGTCGCCAAGCAGGTAAAACCCGGTCGGGACACGGCTGCCGCCGTCCTCGGGGGAGTAGTAGCACAGCTGCTCGCAGTGACGTTCCACTGCCTGAATGTCAAAGGTGGAGACAGTCAGCGGGCGCGCCTGCCGCAGCAGTTCGGCTGTGACGCCATGGGCATCGAGTGCATCCCGGATGCGTGTAAACAGCGCACGCTCCGCAGAGTAGGGAACGATCACCTGCACGCCGCGCTGTTCGATCATGCGGTAAGCTTTTTCGGTCGCTGCGAAATCTTCGTTTTCGATCGCCGCGCGCAGTTCTCCGGCGTCCCCGTCCGCGTGCGCAAACACCAGGCGGTAGTATTCCTGAACATGCGCGGGGTTGCTGCAGTCGATCGGATGGCGGCTGAGCAGCGTGCGGACGCAGTTTGCCCCGTGCTCATAAAACCCGCCGGGCGGGTACAGGAGATCGGATTCCGGTACAAACACCACAACCCGGCCGGTGGGCTGGTCGCCGTTGCGGTTGCAGCGCCCGGCGGCCTGAATGATGGACTCCAGCGGCGCCAGGGCGCGGTAAACAACCGGCGCGTCAAAATCCACGCCTGCCTCGACGCACTGGGTAGCCACAAGACGGCAGGGCTGTCCGGCGGACAGCCGTTCTTTCACCTGCTGCAACACCGCCAGACGGTGTGCGGGACACAGGTCGCTGGTCAATATCTCCTCTGTGCCGCAGCGCTCCTCCAGCAGGGCATACAGTTCTCTGGCGTGCCGGCGGAGGTTCACAATCACGCAGACCTGTGTTTCCGCCGCGGCTTCATCCGCAAGCTGTTCCATGGAGATGGGACGGTCGATCCGCCAATCGTAGGTGACCCGGCGGGTGGCGGCGAACAGTGCGTCCGGGTCGCGCGCGATTTCCCGCGGTTTCCACGACAGGCCGGGACGGAAATCAAAAGCGGGCTGTGTGGCGGTGGAAAACACGACCGAACAGCGATATTGGCCGCACAGCAGCTTGACGGTACGCAGTGTGGCGTCAAGCAGATGCGGCGGAAGCGACTGCGCTTCATCCAGCACGATTACGCTGTCGGCCAGCTGGTGCAGGTGGCGGCAGGCCATGGGCTGCGCAGAGAAAAGCGGCTCAAAGAAGCCGACATTGGTGGTCACAATGCAGGGCGCGGACCAGCGCTGGCTGAGCAGGCGGGCACGCTCGTCCGGGATCGCATTGCTGTGGATTTCCACCAGATCAGGTACGATCTGCCGGTAATCCCGCACATTCTGGTCAATGATCGAGAGAAAGGGCAGGATGAGGATGACGCGCCGTTTTCCGTGAATCCTGCAATGGTTTGCGGCAAAGGCAAACAGGCTGAGCGTTTTGCCAAGTCCGGTCGGCGCGGTCAGCGTGAACAACCCGGGCGGCTCGGCGGCCGCGGCCTCACAGTCCGCGAACAGCTGGTCACGCAGGCGGTTGAGCGAGGCGGCAGCGGTGGAGTGCCGCCGCTTGTCCGCCTGCAGGGCTTTGAGGCGCGTCAGCGCGTCCGCCGGGTCGAACACGGGGCCGGTCGTACGGGCGAGGTAGTCCGGCTCGAAATGCTCCGCAGAGCTGCAGTAATCCGCATCCACCAGCGCGGAAAACAGCAGCCGCGCAAAGAGCATACGGGCAAGGGAGGCGTCCTCGGACCGGGAAAAATCCGGTACAGAGGCGGTCAGCATAGGGGGCTGAATCGCCTGGTTCCAGATGGATGCGGCCTGCTGGAATTCCTGCTGGCCGAACAGGGAAAGGGTATAGCCTTCGCTGTCCAGCCGGTCGCCTTCGCCGCGCAGGATACGTTTCAGCATATGCACAGAACAGAATTCCAGATGGCTGTGGTGCGCGGCGATAACCGAGGCGATCAGCGAAGCGGCAGCGGGCCAGCGTTTGGCATAGCGATTGTATGCCAGCGCGGCACCGGGCGCCGCGTGATTAACGTGCGTCCGTTTGCGCCGCAATACATCAGCAAACATATCGCTATACTTACCAAAATCATGCAGCAGCGCAGCTACCCGCCCCCAATCTTCGTATCCGATGCAGGAGAGAAATTCACTGCATAATGCGGCGGCCCGCTGCAGGTGGTGGGGGACGGTTTCCCATTCCCCGGCTTGATTGGGACTGCGTGCGTAGTATCTGCCAGACATGCGACACCTCCTCTTAAATTCTATAATCTGGAATATTTTCATCATATAACCAATAACATGCTGGGCAGTGGAATGAAATTGGCATATACAACAAAGTCGAAATGACATTTTTTGTGTAAATGGGGAGAAAAACGTGGAACTACACGAATATATCAGGAAATTCTATATGAATTTCATAATTTGACGATTTTGGGAATATGGAACGCACCGGTTTCTTTCAAGATAGCCAGTCATATCCTGACCTGCGGGTTCATAGAGTAGGACAGGTGATGCAATATGGAAGTCAAACAAAGCCTGGCTCCAGGCAATCGGCTGCCTGCCGCCACTCCGGGCGGCGCAGCTGGGCGCGCTGGAAAACCAGCGGGAAGTGGAAGAATTACTGCTTCGGGCGGGACGGCCGCCCTCGGTCAGGCGCGCCGGCGGCGAGCGGGAACTGGAACTGGCAGCGGTCACTGCGCAGGAGCTGCGCGAGATTCTCAGCCGTGCCGCGCGCTACTCGGTGCACAGCTATGCGGAGAGCCTGAAACACGGGTATATCACGCTTGCGGGCGGGCATCGTTTGGGCATATGCGGCACTGCGGCGGAGGAAAACGGACAGGTTATTGGCGTGCGCGGGCTGTCCTCGGTCAATCTGCGCATCGCACGGCAGATTACGGATGTGGCCGCGCAGATTGCCCCCTGGATCGGCGAGGATGCGCCGCAGTCCGTGCTGCTGCTGTCGCCGCCCGGCTTCGGCAAAACCACACTTCTGCGCGAGTGGGTGCGCCTGATCTCGGACAGGGGGTATACGGTTGCGATTGCGGACGAGCGCAGCGAAGTCGCGGCGCTTGCGGACGGCGTGCCGCAGTTCGCGGTCGGCCGCTGTACGGATGTGCTGGAGAACTGCACCAAAAAGCAGGCAGCGCTCATGCTGCTCAAAACCATGTCGCCTGCGCTTTTGGCGTTCGACGAGATCACCGCGCCCGAGGATGTGGAAGCGGTCTCGCTCTGCGCGCATTGCGGCACTGCGGTCATTGCGAGCGCGCATGCGGCGGATGTGGACGACCTGCGGCAGAGGCCGCTCTACCGTGCACTGCTTGCGCTGCACGTGTTTGGGTATGCAGTGGTGATCGAACGGAAAGACGGCAGGCGGAACTACCGCATGGAACGATTGGAGGAGAGGACATGCTTAAGATGATGGGAGCGGTAATGGTATTCGGGGCATGCGCGGCGCTCGGCCTTTCCGCGCGGCAGAACCTGCGGCGGCGGGTCGCGGCGGCGGACGCCATGCTGCTGGCGCTGTCGCTGATTGGCAGCGAAATATCCTGCCGCCGTGCGCTGCTGCCCGAAATCATCGGGGAGCTGGCGGAAAATGAAAACCCGACCATCCGGCTGGTGTTCAGCGGCCTGCGGCGCCGTCTGCGCGAGCAGAACGGGCTGTCGCTCAGCTACTTATGGCGCGCCAATTTGCGGGACAACCGCACGGAGATTGGGCTGAGTGCAGTTGAGTGCGACATTCTGTGCGAAGCTGCAAATTATCTCGGCCGGTATGACGCTGCTGAGCAGACCGCGGGGCTGGAGCAGGTCCGCCGCCGCCTGTCCGCGGCGCGTGAAGCCGCGGCGGAGGAGCTGCAGAACAAGGGCAGCCTGTACCGCACCTGCCGCATCGCGCTTGGGATACTGGTGATTCTCGTGCTGATCTGAAAGCGGAGGGACATATGGATGTTGATCTGATTTTCCGGATTGCGGCCGTCGGTATCCTCGTGGCGGTGCTGGGGCAGCTGCTGACGCGCTCCGGGCGCGACGAGCAGGCGCTGATGACCACGCTTGCAGGCCTTATTGTTGTGCTGATGCTGATCGTGCAGGAGATCAGCGACCTGTTTTCCATGATGCGGAGCGTGTTCGGGTTTTGAGCGGGTTGATTCCGGCCTGTGGCGTGCTTCTGCTTGCGCTCACGTTGTCGCTTGTATTGAAAAAAGACGCGCCCGTTATTGCGTTCCTGCTGACGCTGACGGCAGGCGTGCTGATTTTAGTGTATGCGCTGGGGATGGCGGAAGGCGCGGCACGGGAGTTTTCCGCGCTGCTGGCGCAGGGCGGCATTACGGACAGCCTGTATCTGCCCGTGCTCCGGGCGGTGGGCATCGCGGTGGTGGTGCGCATTATGAGCGCGCTGTGCAAGGATGCGGGACAGTCCGCGCTCGCGGCAAAGATCGAGATCGTGGGCGCGGTGCTTGCACTTGCGGTGTGCCTGCCGCTGCTGGAGCAGGTGCTCCGCCTGATGGCGGACTGGACGGCGTGAAAGGGAAGGAACATGAAAAAGCTGGTTTGGCTGCTACTGGCGCTGCTGCTGTGCACGGCGCCCGCCGGCGCGGCGGTGACCGAAGAGGAGATACATAACGTGGGGGGCGACACGCTGGCCGGTGCGGTGCCCGCCGAACAGCGGGAATATCTGGACGGGATCCAGCCGAAAACCGCGGACGAGCTGGCCGCCTCATTTGCGAGGCTTCTGGAAAATGTGTCCGAAGACAGCCGCAGCGCGCTGCGGAGTGCGGTGCAGAGCCTGGTGCGGGTGGCGGTCGTCGTCATCCTCACCGCAGCCGCGCGCGGTTTTTCCGCCGCAGCAGGCGGGGAGGCGGACGCGCTGGTTGATATGGCGGGTGCTTTGGGGTGTGCGGCAGTGCTGCTGCAGGACTTTTCAGGTGTTTTGGCGCTCTGCCGCGACACGCTCGAGCAGATCAGCGTGTTCTCCGGCACGCTGCAGCCTGTATTGGCGACCGCGCTGTCGGTCGGCGGCAATGCCGCGACTGCAACCGTCCTGCAGGTGGCCACCATGATTGTGTTCGACCTGGTGATCCGCTTGGTAAATGCGCTGCTGGTGCCGGCGGCGTGCGCGTATCTGGGTATCGTCGTTGTGGATGCGGCAACGGGGAACGGTATGCTGCACGGTATAGCAGACGGCATCAAGGGGCTGACTTCGGGGGTGCTCAAACTCATTTTGACGCTGTTTACCGCATATCTTACCATAGCGGGCGGCGTATCGGGCAGCGTGGACCGGATCGCGCTCAAAACAGCAAAATTCGCGGTTTCCGGCGCGGTTCCTGTGGTCGGCGGGGTAATCTCGGATGCGACTGAGACGGTTTTGTCGGGCGCATCCCTGCTCAGGAACTCGATCGGTATTTTCGGGATGCTGTGCGTCACAGCGATCTGTCTGGTGCCGTTTCTGCGGGCAGGGGCGAGCTACCTGTGCTACAAGGCGGGGGCGGCGGTGCTGTCGCCGCTGTGCTCGGGGAGCCTCAGGCAGCTGCTGGAGGGCGTAGGGACCGGCTTTGGCCTGCTGCTCGGTATGCTCAGCACCTGCTGCCTGATCTTATATTTGGAACTTGTTTATGTGGTTGCGATGGTGAAGCCGATATGACCGAATTATTCCAGACAATTTTACTGCGTGTCACACTGGCGGGGGTGGCGTCGGCGGTTGCATTGCGCATCGTGGGCGGCGGAGCACTGCGCGAAGCCGTCAAGATGGCGGCAGGGCTGCTGTTGCTGCTTGCGCTTTTACAGCCGCTTTCCGGGCTGCACCTGCTCTCCTGGGAGGGCTGGACTGGTACGTCCCAGACGGATATCGACGCAATCCGGGAGCAGAATGCGCAGACAACGATGAGCACGGTAGCGGCCACCATCGCCCATTCGCTCGAGCAGCGGGCGGCGGAGGATGGGTTCGACTGCTCGGTGAAGGTCACCATGACGAACGATGCGGACGGCGTGCTGCAGATCGACCGCGTAACGGTACATTACGGCGGGGCGGACGCGGCGCGGCTGGATGAGCTGCAGACGCTGCTGACCGAGGAGTGCGGCGTGCCCGCGGACAGACAGGAGTTGATTGCAAAATGAAAAAACCGGACATGGCGTGGCTGAATCAGATGGGGGAGAAACTGCTCCCGCTGGCGCGCAGATACCGCGCGCTGCTGGTCGTGCTGTTGGCAGGTATATTGCTGCTTGCTTCGGGCGGGATATTTGCCGGTGGGCGGGCGCAGGACGCAGCCGAAACGGACACTGCTCCCGCGGCCGGAGAGCAGGGATTTTCCCTGTCTGCGTTTGAGGAGGAGCTGAATGAAAAGCTTGCAGCGATTGAGGGCGTGGGGCGCGTGGAACTGATGCTCTCTCTCGAGCAGACCGAGGAAGCGGTCTATGCAGTCAACACCCGCCAGACCGACAGCGCCAGCAGCGGACAAAGCTTTGAGAGCGATCTGACCGTTGTCTCGGACGGCAGTTACGGCGAAAAACCGGTGACGGTCAAAAACCTTCTGCCGACCTTCCGCGGGGCGGTCGTGCTGTGCGACGGAGCGGACAATGCCGGGGTGCGCCTTGCGGTAACGCAGGCGGTGACAACCGTGTGCGGCATCGGTTCGGACAAAGTTACGGTTCTGAAAATGGCATCTGCATCATAGAACATACTAACCATATACAGGAGGGCGAGCGTAAATGAAAAAAATCAAGAAACGCGGGGCGGTTTATGGTGTCATTGCACTGCTGCTTTGCGTCGCGGTCTATCTGAACTGGAGCTATGTCGGCGCGCCGGAAGACCTGCTGGTTGCGGAGCAGGCCGGTTCGGAAAGCACGGAGACCGGTGCGGATGCATCCGGAACGGCTTCGGAAGACGATTACTTTGCCACCTCGCGCCTGACGCGCGAGCAGGCGCGTGATGAGGCGGTCAGCACACTCAAGGAACTGTCCGAGAGCGAGGACGCCGACCAGGCAGCGAAGGATGAGGCGGCGGCGCAGATCTCTGCGCTGGCGGAGGATTCGGTCGCAGAGGCCAACATCGAAAGCATGATCCGCGCAAAAGGATATGAAGACGCGGTTGTGATGATCGGGGACGAGAGCGTCAACGTCGTCGTCGCGCCGCCCGAAGGCGGCCTGCAGGCAACCGATGTGACGGTTATCAAGGATATCGTGGTAGCGGAAACCGGCGTGACGGCGGGTCAGATCAAGATCGTGGAAGCGTCGTGATTGCAGCCCGGGTATCCGGTTCAAATGAGTCGCTCCGGATCAGCGCAGATTTCCTGCGGGACACACGTGCAGCGATATGAGAGCAGCCGCATGAAAGCGTGCCGCAGTGTATTTTTGCTTTGCTTTTTGCCGAAACTGTGCTATAATCCATATTATATAAAGGAGAGTGAGCACTATGGCGGATCACAAAGAGTATT
>USSI01000034.1 GCA_900557315.1 uncultured Butyricicoccus sp.
GACGCGGAAAAAATGAAACGGGCGCGCCCCGATATGTGCGTTCTGCACCCGCTTCCGCGTGTCGGAGAAATTTCGACCGATGTGGACAGCGATCCGAGAGCCTGCTATTTCAAACAGGCGCATAACGGCAGATATATCAGGATGGCGCTTATTATGAAACTTTTGGGGGTAAACGTATGAATATAGACAGCGTAAAAACGGGTTTTGTCATCGACCATATCGGCGCGGGCAACGGGATGAAACTTTATTCTCTTCTTCATCTTGATGACCTCGACTGCCCCGTTGCCATGATAAGAAACGTTCCGAGCGTCAAAAAAGGAAAGAAAGATATAATAAAAATCGACGCGGATATAGATATCGACCTTGACGTTATCGGCTATGTTGATCCGTCCGTGACGGTAAATGTTATCAGAAACGGCGAGATAGTTGAAAAAAAGAAGATCTCGGCGCCCGAAAAACTGACAAATGTCCTTTTCTGTAAAAATCCGAGATGTATCACATCGACGGAAGCGGATCTCGACCATGTTTTTCATGCTGTTTCCTCCTTGTTCATATCCTTTGCCCGCTTCTGTATGCCGGATGAAAAGAAAAGGCTTCCGTCCCCCGTAAAGGGACGAAAGCCTCGTTTTGCTTATCGTTCTACCACCCGTTACTGCATACCAACATACGCGCTTCCTGTAACGGGGAAAAACCGTCAGCACCTACTACCCAAAAGGTTTCGGGCTGCAACTCCGGAGTGATATTCGGTTAGGGCCTACTGGCGCCGGGCTTACACCATGCCCCGGCTCGCTGCGGCGTTCGGTTCGGAACCTACTGTCTCCCTCATCATCTTTGGATGATTTGATTTTCTGTACTTCATTATAGTAAAGAGAGGAAAAACTGTCAATCGGCATTTCGCACAAAAACAAATGTTTTCACCACGCGGACACCGAAATATTTTCCAACACGGCCTGCTGTTTTACGCTTTGCCCGAGATCAGCCACGGCGCGGGCTCTGCGGCAAACGTATGCTTGCTCGTCAGACGCGAAACCGCAATCTGGATGACCTCGGTCTCACCAATACCGTAGCGCGCGAAAATCTCCGGAAGCGAGGCCGCGCACCGGAAGTCCAGCGTGTAGATCACGAATTCCATATGCGGGTTGATGCGCAGCAGGCACTCGATCTCCTGCTCCATGCTGGCGGACGCCACAAGAAACGCCAGCGACGGCACGGGCAGGTCTTTCATGCTTTCATCGTCCACATGGTCGATGATCGTGATGTTGTTCAGGCCGAACTGCTCGATGTTTTCCTCCATCGTGCGGCGGTCATTCTGGTTGTACTCAACTGCGATGACCGTGCCCTCGCCCGCGATGATGGCCGCCTCGACCGCGATCGACTCGCCTGAGACGATGCATACGGTATCGTCGCTTGCCATGTGCATCTTATTTAAGATAACCGCGCGGATCTCGCTGCCGACATAGTGGATCGAGCCGCGCGAAAAATTCGTGTTCTGCATGCCGATCTTGTAGGTCGAGCGCGCGTTCGGGTTGAGGATGAGCATGGCGGCGGACGCATTGATGCCGCGGTTAATCATATCGCGCAGCTTGTCGTGCAGGATCGGGCCGGCGGGGTCCGAGCCATTGTTGTACCACACATCGCACTCACCAAGGCCCGCGCCCCACATGCGGTAAAAAATATCCGCGTGGCCGGCCTCGGTAAAAACGAGCACCGCATCGTTGGACTCGACGGTCGGGATCAGGTTTTTATTCTTGCGGGTAATGTCGAGGATTTTGACTTTTTCCAGGTCAACCTGCGTATTATCCGAAAAATACTGCAGCCAGGCCAGAATCTGTGCATTGTTAAACAGCTGCTTTTCCATAGAGCGGTCACTCCTTTTTGTCCTTTGGGCACGGTATGCGGTATGGCACGCCGCCCTTTGGATTATTATATCACAGCGGCGGTTAATTTTGAAGCCGCTGGAACGGCATCCGGTAAAAATAAAAAGCACAGCCAGCGTGAACCGGCTATGCTTTTCTCTGCGCTCTTTTGCCCCGGGATTCAGGATGCGCTGCTCCCCTGCCGCCGTACGGCATTATCCTGGAAACGAAAAAAGTTTGGATGGTGGCGCGACTGGGTATACTCGAACATCACGCCGTTATAGGTCTGGCTGCTGACTACCGCAAGGCAGTTGCAGTCCCCCATATCCAGATATTGCAGGTCGAGCGGCGTGGCTTTCTCCACCGTCACCACCCGCTTGCTGTTGATGATCGAGATATGCAGCTCCCCCTCCAGATAGCGGTAGATTGAGCCCTCGGCAATCTCCTTCGTCAGCCCGCGCGCCACATCCTGCCGGAAATAGCTGTGGTTCATAATCAGCGGGCGCTCGTTCAGGTAGTGCAGACGCTGCACGTAATACAGCGGTGTGCCCGGCGCAAAGCCGGTCTTTTCCGCCAGCGCATCGTTGGCTTCCAGCTCGGAAAAAAGCAGGATTTTGCTCGTCCCGCGCCAATGATTGCGCGCGGCGGACTCCGCAAAGGACTCGATTGTGCCAAGGGTGAATGTTGCCTGCCGTGCCGGCTCGAAAATATTGCGCACGCCCTTGCCCTGCATGGTCTGCACATAGCCCGCGCGCACCAGTTCGGACACTGCGCGGCGCAGGGTGTTGCGCGAGCAGTCCAGCTCTGCGATCAACGTATGTTCAGAGGGCAGCAGCTCCTGCGGCGGATACTGCCCGGATTCGATCTTTTCCTTGAGAATATGGTAAAGCTGTTCGTATTTTGCCTTTGGCATAGGGCACCTCTTAATATCTGACATGCCATACGCCGCTGCGGCCAAGGTCTTTTTTGACGGGCGCTGCGCGGCTTAAGCAATGGTGTTTTTTCTACAGCATATTATAGCACATCCTGATGCAAAGAGGAAAGTCCTGTTCAAACAAGTTTTTTTAATTTTTCTGCCGTCCCGGAAGAACCAGTGCTGCGTCACGGTCAAAACCGCCAAAAAGGCGGGCTGTTTTTTGTTCAAGAATAGCCTTGCTTTCGTGCCGCAAAAGCAGTATCCTATCTTCAGAAAAAAACTTGTTTAAACAAGTTGAGAGGGTAAACAGAACAGGAGGAAGATTCATGGCAAAATACCAGGAAGACGTCAAATCGCTGCTGGAGCTGATTGGCGGCAAAGCCAACATCCAGGCGGTGTCGCACTGCATGACGCGCATGCGCTTCGTGCTGGTGGATCCCAAAAAAGCCAATGAAAAGGGGATTGAAGCCATCCCGTCGGTCAAGGGCACGTTCACACAGGCGGGCCAGTATCAGGTCATCATCGGCAACGATGTGGCGAATTTCTATCAGGAATTCACCAAATATGCGGGCATCGAGGGCGTGAGCAAAGACGCCGTCAAGTCGGCCGCCAAGACCAACCAGAACCCCCTGCAGCGCATCATGGGCGCGCTGGGCGAGATTTTCGCCCCCATCATCCCCGCGCTGATCTGCGGCGGCCTCGTACTTGGCTTCCGCAACATCATCGGCGAGGTAGACCTGCTGAACGGCCGCACCCAGTCGCTGGCAGACGTCTCCCAGTTCTGGGCGGGTATGTACAGCTTCCTGTGGCTGATCGGCGAGGCAATCTTCCACTTCCTGCCGGTCGGCATCACCTGGTCGATCACCAAGAAAATGGGCACCACCCAGATCCTCGGTATCGTCCTCGGCCTGACGCTGATCTCCCCGCAGCTGTTAAACGGCTTCTCAGTCGCCACCACACCGGCTTCTGAAATCCCGGTCTGGGACTTCGGCTTTGCGCAGGTGCAGATGATCGGCTATCAGGGCCAGGTTGTTGCAGCGATCCTTGCAGGCTTCGTATTGGTATACTTAGAGAAATTCTTTAAGAAAATATGCCCTGAAGTTATCAGCATGGTGGTCGTGCCGTTCTGTGCGCTGGTTCCCGCGGTCCTCATCGCGCACACGGTCGTCGGTCCGATCGGCTGGCAGATCGGCGACTTTATCGCAAATATCGTCAACATGGGCCTGAACTCCAACTTCAAGCTGCTGTTTGCCGCCCTGTTCGGCCTGTTCTATGCGCCGATCGTCATGACCGGCCTGCACCACATGACCAACGCGATCGACTCCCAGCTGGTCAACACCTATGACGGCACCAACCTCTGGCCGATGATCGCGCTGTCCAACATCGCGCAGGGCTCGGCGGTGCTCGCCATGTCCATCCTGCAGAAGCGCAACGAGCGTGCGCAGCAGGTCAACATCCCGGCGTGCATTTCCTGCTACCTCGGCGTTACCGAGCCTGCGCTGTTCGGCGTCAACATGAAATACGGCTTCCCGCTGGTCTGCGGCATGATCGGCTCGGCCTGCGCGGCCATGATCTCGATCGGCACCAACGTCACTGCGATCAGCATCGGCGTGGGCGGCCTGCCGGGCATCCTGTCCATCTATCCGGAATACTGGCTCAACTTCCTGCTCGCCATGGCGGTCGCGATCGTTGTGCCGTTCGTGCTGACCTTTATCGTCGGCAGCCGCAAGCTATCCAAAGAAGACCGTGTGCTCGAACCTGAACCCGCTGCCGCTGTTGCAGAGGCGGCTCCGGCTGCAGTCCAAGCGCCGGCAGCGCAGCCCGCAGAGCAAACCGCCGCTGCACCGGCCCGCGTGGAGCTGGTTGCGATCTGCGACGGCCGCACCCTGCCGCTGTCCGAGGTGCCGGACGAGGTATTCTCGCAGGGCGTCATGGGCGAAGGCATGGCGTTTGAGCCCACGGGTGACACGATCTACGCCCCGGCTGACGCGGATGTGTCGGTCGTCATGGAGGACAGCCGCCACGCCTGCGGCCTTGCGCTGGCCGACGGCACCGAACTGCTCATCCACATCGGCATCGACACCGTGGACATGAACGGCGACGGCTTTACCCTGTTCGTCCACGAGGGCGACAAGGTCAAGGCGGGCGACAAGCTCATCACCTTCTCCCCGGACAAGATCGCGGCGGCGGGCCATCCTAAGACGACCGTGTTCATTGTCACCGAGCCGTCCGGCCACGCAAACATGACGTTTAACACCGGTATCGACGTCAAACACGGCGAGACCGTATCCGCGGTACTCGAATAACCCTTGGAGGGATACCCAATGTATGATTTTCACAAAAGCGTTGTCTATCAGTGCTATTTCAAGTCCTTTTATGATTCCAACGGCGACGGCGTCGGCGACCTGCGCGGCGTAACCGCCAAGCTGGATTATCTGCAGAAGCTGGGCGTGGATTATATCTGGCTCAACCCGTTCTTCCCCTCGCCCCAGCGCGACAACGGCTATGACGTCGCCGACTACTGCGCGGTTGACCCGCGCTTCGGCACGATGGAGGATTTTGAAGAACTGTCCCGCGAAGCGGAAAAGCGCGGCATTCGCCTGATGCTTGACATGGTGTTCAACCACACCTCAACTGAGCACGAATGGTTCCAAAAGGCGCTGGCCGGCGACCCGGACTATGAGGATTACTACATCTGGCGCGAGGGCGGCCCGGACGGCACGCCCCCCAACAACTGGGAAAGCAAGTTCGGCGGCAATGCATGGCAGTACGTGCCGGAAAAGGGCAAATGGTACCTGCACCTGTTTGATCCCACGCAGGCCGACCTCAACTGGGAAAACCCGCGCGTACGCAAAGAGCTGCAAAACGTCATCCGTTTCTGGATGGACAAGGGCGTAAAAGGCTTCCGCTTTGACGTGGTCAACCTCATCAGCAAGGGCTCGTACGAGTCGGACGATCAGGGCGACGGCCGCCGCTTCTACACAGACGGCCCGCGCGTCCACGAATTCCTGCACGTGCTGAATGAGGCGACCTTCGGCACGGATGCCGAGATCATCACGGTCGGTGAGATGTCGTCCACGACCATGGACAACTGCTACAAATACGCGGGCGCGGATACCGGCGAGCTGAGCATGGTGTTCTCCTTCCACCACCTCAAGGTGGACTTTGTGGGCAACGAAAAATGGGTGCTCGTGCCGTTCGATTTCCATAAGCTCAAAGACATCCTGGCAGACCGGTATGAGCGACCACAACGCGTGGAACGCGGTGTTCTGGTGCAACCACGACCAGCCGCGCGTGGTCTCGCGCTTCGGCGACGAGGGCGAATACTGGAAGCCCTCGGCCAAGATGCTGGGCACGGTCATCCACTGCCTGCGCGGCACGCCCTACGTCTATCAGGGCGAGGAAATCGGCATGACCAACCCGGGCTTTACCACGCTCGACCAGTACCGCGACGTGGAAAGCATCAACCACTTCCACATCCTGCGCGACCGCGGCCTGCATGAGGACAGTGCGTATGACATCCTGCGCGTGCACTCGCGCGACAACAGCCGCACCCCTATGCAGTGGGACGCGGGCGAGAGCGGCGGCTTCTCGGACGCCGAGCCGTGGATCAGCATGAACCCCAACCATAAAACGATCAACGCCGCCAGCCAGGTGGACGACCCGGATTCGGTCTTTTCGCACTACCGCAGGCTGATTGCGCTGCGCAAGCAGTACGACGTGATCACAAACGGCGACTTTGCCCCGCTCGATATGGAGCATCCGTCTGTGCTCGCCTATACCCGCCGCACGGAGCGCGAGGAACTGGTCGTTGTCAACAACTTCTACCGCAGGGAAGTGGACTGGAAGTGCCCGGTGGATCTGACCGGCTTTACCTGCCTGCTGTCCAACTACGCGGACTCCAAGGTGGAGACAAAGCTGCACCTGCGTCCCTACGAGTCGCTGGTGCTGTACCGCACAAAATAAGCCTTACACAGCAAAAGACCACGCTTTTCAGCGTGGTCTTTGTTCTGCATCCTCAAAACAGCGGCAGATCGCCGGTGATCGGGTCCACCGTTTCTGGCAGCGCCGGCTCAAACGCCAGACAGGTATAGGTTGGCTTGCCGTGAAACTCGGTAATGCCGTTGTCGCAGATCAGGGCGGACACCAGTCCAGCCTCCTTCGCCTTGCGGTCGATCTCGAGCAGCTCTTGCTCGGAGTCCACATACAGGCACACCTTGGCCACGCCCCGCGCAAACCATTCGCTGAGCGGGGTCGCAGGCTGGCCGGACGGCTCGAGCGTGATGCCGCCGTTTTCCGCATGTACCTGGGACAGCCGCCCTTCGCGTTCGAGCGCGGCAAGCACTGCGGTCACGCAGGCATGCCCGGCCTGCGCGGCAATCTTGCCCTTGCGCATCTTGAGGTCGCGCCGCACGACAATCATCTGCTTGGGCTTGTCCATTCCCGCTTCCCCCTGTTATTCCACCATGTTGGTCAGCTTGCCGATGCCCTGTATCTCACAGGTGACGACATCGCCTTTCTTCAGGAATTTCGGCGGCGTAAAGCCCATGCCAACGCCTGCGGGCGTGCCGGTTGCAATGATCGTGCCTGCACGGAGCGTTATCCCGCGCGACAGCTCGGAAATGATCTCCGAAATCGAGTGCAGCATGTAACTGGTATTGCTCTTCTGACGCGCCTCCCCGTTGACCGAGGAGGAAATGGCAAGCGCGGGCGGATAGGCAATCTCATCTGCCGTCACAATGCACGGCCCCATGGGGGTAAAGCCGTCCAGCGACTTGCCGAAATACCACTGGTTGTGCGCGGTCTGCAGGTTGCGGGCGGAAACGTCGTTAATAATGGTGTAGCCAAAGATATAATTCGGCGCTTCATTCTCGCTGACATTTTTGCAATCCTTCCCAATCACAACGCCCAGTTCCGCCTCGTAATCCAGGCTGTCCACCAGGCCCTCATACGCGGGGATGGGGTCGCCGGAACCCGTGGCGCCGCTCACCCGTTTGCCGAAATAAGTCGCCTTTTTACGGTTTACCAGAAATGCGTCCTCATGGAACCGCGCAGACTCGACCGCATGGTCGGCATAATTGATGCCCAGGCAGATGATATCCTGCTCCGGATGCGGGATGGGCGCACACAGGCGTACACTGCTCAGGCGCAGCGCATTGCCCTCGGTTGCATTTTCAGCATCCGCAATGCGGTTCAGCTGCATGGGGGTAATATGACAGATCAGGTCGTGCATATCTGCAAATTTGAGGCCAAAGGCTTCGAGCGGCCAGAGCATGCCGGGCCAGCCGCCGCATTCCACGCCAATCCTGTCAACGCCATCACTGGTTTGGTAGGTATATAATTTCATAAAAACTTCACGCTCCTGTTGGTTTCTTCCCGCACCATCATAGCACATTTTGCACAAAATAAAAAGCATCCATTTGAAGTTTTTCACAATACATGGTATACTTTAACCATACCATAACAAAATGAGGTGCGCACCATGACCGGAACCTGTGAGGACTGCGTTTATAACGTCTATGACGATGAAATGGACGACTATGTCTGCGAAGCTTATCTGGACGAGGACGAATTTTACCGGCTGCTGCAAAGCGGCAAATCCTGTCCCTACTACCGCTCCGGGGATGACTACGAACTGGTGCGCCATCAAAATTAAGGAGTCGATCGGATTGAATGAAAAGGAGAAAGCCGCCGCCGGGCTGCTGTACGACGCGAATTACGATCCCCAGCTTCTGCAGGAACGCATGCGCGCCAAAGACCTTTGTCTGGACTATAACCTGACCCGCAGCACCCAGAAAGATGAGCGTCTGCGCCTGCTCCACACATTGCTGGCCGCCTGTTATGAAGATACGGTAATCGAGCCGCCGTTTTATGTGGATTACGGCTACAACATCCGCACCGGCAAGGGATTTTACGCCAACCACAATCTGGTGATTCTGGACGGTGCGCCCGTCACCTTCGGCGACCATGTGTTCATCGGCCCAAACTGCTGCTTCTCCACCGCCGGGCATCCGCTGGACGCTGCCCAGCGCAATGCCGGGCTGGAATATGCCAAGCCGATCACAATCGGAAACAACGTCTGGATCGGCATGGGCGTGCAGGTGCTCCCCGGTGTGACCATCGGCGACAACGCCGTGATCGGCGCGGGCAGCGTCGTCACGAAGGATATCCCGGCCGGCGTGCTGGCGGTCGGTGTCCCCTGCCGGCCGGTGCGCCAGATCGCGGAAAAGCCCCGCCGGGTGATCCTGTAAAAAACAAAAGCATTGCAGACAGGCTGCAATGCTTTTTCTTTTGCCTCAATCGTCGCGCTTACGGCGGCCATATCCCATCTCCTGCAGCAGGTTGCTGAGCAGATGCAGGCGCTCTGCAAGCATCTCGTCGTCACGCGCAAGCGCATCCGAAAACAACCGGATATCCTCGTCAAGCATGGGGTTGTCTGTGCAGACCGCAACGGTCATCGCATCGCCCTGTACACCAATGCGGTCGATCTGCGGGTTCTGTTCGTTATACAGCTTGGGATAGCGATATGCATCGGCAAAATAGCCGCGCGTGCGGCAGATCAGGATCGCCAGGTCGAGCACACGGTGCAGCGGCAGTTCCTCGGACTGGCGCGACCACTTTTCACCCGTATACCGCCAGACCTTCGCGGAAATGTCCACACGGCCGCGGTCATTCCACTGCGCAAGGCCAAGCGACAGCCCTTTTGCGTCGCTGTGATACGCGCTGCGGCCGTCCACGCTTTCATAATTCTCCACCGTCACCACCGGCTTGTGTTTGAGCGTCGTCGGGATTTTCACTCCATCCCCTCCTGTATATTCAGTAAATCAGTAATTTAGTAGATGTATTATAACATGGACCACAAATACCGTCAACCCTTCGCCTTTATCGTTATAACAGAAAACGGCTGCAAACGCAGCCGTTTTCATCATGCGATTGTTTCAAACAAAACCGTTTTACTGCACCGCTTCCACGGTCTCCGAACCATTCTCGCGGTAGGTATAGACGGTAAAACTG
>USSI01000035.1 GCA_900557315.1 uncultured Butyricicoccus sp.
CATGTATCTACGCTGACCTCTGCAACTCTCAAGCAGACCGCGGCACATGGCGGCTGCGGCGAGTGCCAGACTTCCTGCCAGTCTGCCTGCAAGACTTCCTGCACGGTAGCAAACCAGAAGTGCGAGCACGCGAAATAAGGCTGCCGCCTTATTTCCATTCGATCGGAACCCTGGTTCCGGTCGGGTAATTTTGAATGCGCGGTTACTGCGCAGATGAGACCAAAGGCGCGCCGGATGGCGCGCCTTGTTCCTGTATATCGGAGGAAATAAAGAAAAATGATTCATCGTTATCAAAAAAACGGATTGAATTTCGTGCTGGACGTCAATTCAGGCGCGGTGCATGTGCTGGATGACGTGAGCTATGCCGTGTCCGGCCTGATTGACGCGGATATGGCGGAGCAGTGCCCGCAGACGGTCGTGGATGCGCTCGGGCAGTATCCGGCGGACGAGGTGCGCGAGGCCTACGGCGAGCTGTACGAGCTGAAAAAAGCCGGCCAGCTGTTTGCGGAGGATGACTACATCGACGTCAGCCGTTACATCCCGGTCGGCGCGCCGGTCAAGGCGCTCTGCCTGCACGTTGCGCACGACTGCAACCTGCGCTGCACCTACTGCTTCGCCTCCACCGGCGACTTTGGCCAGGGGCGCAAGATCATGCCGCCTGAGATTGCCCAAAAGGCGATCGACTTTGTGATCGCGCGCTCGGGCAAGCGCCATAACATCGAGGTGGATTTCTTCGGAGGCGAGCCGCTGATGGCGTGGGATACGGTCGTGCAGACGGTCGATTACGCGCGCAGCCTGGAGGAGAAGTTCGATAAGAAATTCCGGTTTACCATCACCACCAACGGCCTGCTGCTTGACGAGGACAAGCGGGCGTACATCAATGAAAACATGGACAACGTCGTGCTTTCGCTGGACGGCCGTCCCAAGGTCAACGACGAGTTCCGCAAGACCGTGTCCGGCACGGGCAGTTACGACGTGATCGTGCCCAAGTTCAAGGCGCTGGTCGATGCGCGCGACCCGCAGAAGGATTACTATGCGCGCGGCACCTTCACCTCGCATAATCTGGACTTTGCCGACGACGTGGTGCACATCGCGGACGCGGGATTTGACCGCCTGTCGGTCGAGCCGGTGACTGCCGACCCGGGCTGCGGCTACGATCTGACCGAAGCCGACCTGCCCAAAATCGAGGCGGAGTACGACCGCCTGACCGAGATCATGCTCGAGCGCCGCAAGGCGGGCAAGCCCTTCAGCTTTTTCCACTTCATGGTCGATCTCGACCAGGGGCCGTGCGTGGTCAAGCGCCTGCGCGGCTGCGGCGCGGGCTATGAGTACGTTGCAGTCACGCCGGACGGCGATATCTATCCCTGCCACCAGTTCGTGGGCAAGGAGGAGTTTAAGCAGGGCAGTGTGCTCGATCAGTCGTTTGACATGGAGATTGCGACAAAGTTTGCGGGCATGAATATCTATACCCGCCCCAAATGCCAGAAGTGCTGGGCGAAGTTCTACTGCTCGGGCGGCTGCTCGGCGGCGAACTACAATATGAACCACGATATGAACGATTCCTACGATCTTGGATGCGAGATGGAGCGCAAACGTTTGGAGTGTGCAATTTATCTGAAAGCGGCTGAGAATATCTGCAAGGATTAGTCATAGTGCCAAATTGTGCAAAGAATGTGTAAAAGTCGTTGCAATATCCCCGTTTTGTGGCGTATAATGAGCACTGTATTTTTCAAATGTCCTTTTGAAGGAGATGTCATGTTATGCCGCAGAATGTAATGGTATCGGTGGTCGGCGAGGGCGAATATCTGCCTAAGCTGGTGCGGGCGATCCTGAGCCGGGAGGTCATCCCGCAGCGCAATCTGTTTTTGTCGGCTAAAAATAAAGTGGCCTGCCAGGCGGCTGAAGGGTATGCGTTCAGCCTGTGCGAGGACGACCTGTCCGCGATGATTAAGAGCGAGATCGTGCTGGTAACCGCGTCCAAGCGCGAGATGCCGACCGAACTGGCGAAGCTTTCGAGCAGCTCGCAGAAGCGCGTGGTTGTCACCGTGTGCGACAATGAAAAAGTCAACCTGGAGTATGTGGCAGACCGCATTGCCGCAGCGACCGAGTTGATTGCCGCCGTGCTGCACAGGGACGAAAACGGCAAGCTGTATGCAACCTATGAGATCAGCCAGAAGACGCGTCTGTTCCTGCATCAGCCCTGCCGCGATCTGGTAAACGCAATGTGCGACGCAATCAATGAAGAAGGCTGAGTTCTAACCGGCCGAAACCGGGAATATGCTGTTCTATGACCTTCCTTAAGGAGGAGACGTATGAACAAACAGCATATTCCCGGTTTTTTTGATTCTCTGGTGCGCACGCCGGCGTTTTTATTCCTGTGTGCGATGTTTCTGTGCGGGGCGCTCGCGGGCGGCCTGACCGGGCTGCACGCCAGCGAGGGGGACAGCGCGGTCGAGCTGACCGCCATGCTGTCCGCCCTGCCCGGACAGGCGGTGAGCAGCGTGCTGTGCGCGGTGCTGTGGCTGGTGCTGCCGCTGGTGTGCGCGCTGCTGCGGCCAGTCTCGCTGTGCCTGTCCGCGGTTGCGGCGGCGCGCGGCTTTGTGCTCGCGCTGACCGTAGCGGTGGGCGTCGGGCAGGGGGAGGGCGTGCTGCTTTCCCTGAGTGCTGCCGGCCTGCCGGCGGTGCTGAGTGTCTCCGCACTGCTGGCGGCGTGCGCGATGGTCTGGCAGAGCGGGGAAGCCGCGGGACGGTTCGCACTGCGCGCCTGCCGTGTGCCGTATGCGCTGTGCGTGCTGGCGGCGGCGCTCAGCGCCCTGCTGCGGGTGGGCATTGCGGCGCTGTGGAATATGTAAACACAAAAGCCGGATGCATTACGTGAAATGCGTCCGGCTTTTTACTATTCCTCATGGCAACAGATTACACCATGCTGTTGCTCGTACGATTTAATATACTCTTCCAAAATATATTCCAATTCTTTATTGTAAGAGCGCTTGTTTTGTTTCGCAAGTGTTTTTATCTTCTGCGTCAGTGTTGGCTCAATACGAAGGGGATAAGGGGGTTGCTGTGGTGCCATGCGATATCACATCCTTAACTGATTCTATATTACATCAAAGTGTTTCTTTCTGCAATATAGATAAAAATAGAATCTATTAGTTGACATATATTGTATGAGGCGATATTATATAGATATAAAAAGAATCTATGGAGGTGCAAGATGAACGAGAGAACAAAGGATTGGCTTGAGGATATTAAAAATGATTTGGCGGGACTGCAAGGGGATATTATCTGGATGAGTGTTCTTCTGGAGCAAATGGAGGGAGAAGCAGGACTTTATAATCTTCGCCGTGCACGAGATTACATCTGTGGACACGCACAGGGCCTCGCAATTTCGGCACGCAAACTTGTTGAAACGCAAGAGAGCATGAAGAAGGGATAAACACTTTTGGCGCTGTTGCAATTTTTACTTCAGTATGCTAATATTTAGATAGCTAAATTAACTGGGGAAAGGCGGTGCGGGTATGGCCAGCGCGGAACAGCTCAATTCCTTTCTGGTCGATATGTTCGGCCGCATCAATAAGATCGAAGAACGCACCATGGCGGGCGGCCTTGGCAGTGCGATCTCGATCACGGAAATCCATATCATCGAGAAGATCGGTGCGCGCGAGCCGGTGCGCATGGGGGAGATCGCCAAGTCGATCGGCGTGACGCTTGCCACGCTGACAGTCGCCTGCGATAAGCTGGAGGCCAAGGGGCTGATCCGGCGCGTGCGGAGCATAGAAGACCGCCGGGTTGTCAACGTTATGCTGACGGCAAAGGGGCGCGCGGCCTATGAGTATCACAAGGCGTTCCACGAACGCATGATTGCGTCCGTGCTGGACACGCTTTCCCCGGAACAGACCGCCGTGCTGGCGCAGAGCCTGGAGAAACTGCAGGATTTTTTCCGGCAGGAAGAGGCGGCGATGGAGGTCGAAGCGGATGGATAACCTGATTTTCTGCCTGAATGCGACCGTGCCGATTTTTGCGATCATCCTGCTGGGCCGCCTGCTGCGCGGGCGGCATTTTTTTGCGCCGCAGACGCTGGCCGATCTGGACAAGCTGGCGTTCAAGGTGCTGCTGCCCGTCCTGCTGTTCCGCGACATCGCGGCAGGGCGCATCACCGAGCAGTTTGACCTCAAATTCTTCCTGTTCTGCGCGGGCATTACGACCGTGTATTTTTTTGCGATCTGGCTGGGCGCGGCAAAGCTGCTGCCGGACAAAAGCATGGTCGGCGCGTTCACGCAGGGCGCTTTTCGCGGCTCGCAGGCGATTTTGGGCGTGGCGTTTGTGCAGAACCTGTACGGGGACGCGGGTCTGGTGCCGCTGATGATTGTGGCGAGCGTGCCGCTGTACAATATTTTTTCCGTGCTGGTGCTGACCGTCACCGCGCCGCAGGAAAAAGGCGTGGAGCGCCGCGGCGTGGTCAGCCGCACGCTCGGCGGCATCATCACCAACCCGATCATCCTCGGGATTCTGGCGGGCCTGCCGTTCTCGCTGCTGTCCGTGGAGTTCCCGGCCATGCTGTCAAAGGGGCTGGATATGCTTGCGGGCTGTGCCACGCCGCTGGCGCTCCTCAGCATTGGCGCGGGCTTTGAGGGCGCGAAGGCGATCAAAAAGCTGGGGCCCACCTGTGCCGCAACCTTTATCAAGCTGGTGCTGCTGCCCGCCATCTTTTTGCCGATTGCTGCATGGATGGGGTTCCGTGACCAGGCGATGGTTGCGCTGGTCATCCTGTGCGGCGCGCCGAGTACGGTTTCCGGCTATGTCATGGCGAAAAACATGGGCGGCGACCATGTGCTTTCGGCTTCCATCGTGGTGCTGAGCACCGCGCTCAGCGCGGTCACGCTGACAGCCATCCTGTTCATTCTGCGCACCGCGGGCCTGATATGACGAACAAAGGCTGCGCTTGTGCGCCGCCTTGACATTACCCCTCCGGGCTGGTATTGTAATGATAACAATGCCAGTTCGGAGGGGTTTTATATGCCGGATTTTACCAATATTGATGCCATGCAGTTCTTTGACCGCCGTCCGCGTGAGTTGGAACTGTATCAGGATTTTGAAGATAAGGTGTTCGCCGCCTGCCCGGAGACGCACATCCGCGTGCAGAAGACCCAGATCACCTTTGAAAACCGGCACGGCTTTGCCTTTGTCTCCCTGCCGCGCCGTAAGGTCAAGGAACCGACTATTGTCGTCAGCTTCGGCCTGTCTTACCGGGTGGATTCGCCGCGCATCTGGGTCGCGACCGAGCCGTATCCAAACCGCTGGACGCATCATATGCTGATTTCGGACGAGAGCCAGCTGGATGAGGAAGTGCTGGGCTGGATCAAAGAAGCCGCTGCTTTCGCGGCCGCAAAGTGAGGGGACGGACAGATGCTCACCTACCATCTTGACCCGCAAAGCAAAACACCACTGTACGAGCAGTTGTACCGCGCGGTGCGCGCAGACATCATGTCCGGCACGCTCGCGGGCGGCAGCCGCCTGCCCAGCAAGCGCCAGCTGGCGGCCAACCTGCGCGTCAGCCAGATCACCGTGGAGACCGCCTACGGCCAGCTGCTTGCAGAGGGCTATATCGCCTCCGAACCGCGGCGCGGGTATTTCGTGCAGCGGCAGCTGGCCGTGCCCGCGCAGGCGCAGGCGGCCAAAACGGCTGCCCTGCACCCGAAAGCAGCGACGGAGGACGGCTGCAAATATGATTTCCGCACCAACATTGTGGATAACGGCTGCTTCCCGTTTGCAACCTGGGCGCGGCTGTCGCGCAGCGTGCTGAGCGAATACTCCGACCGCCTGCTCCGCGCGACCGACCCCTGCGGCGCGGCAGAGCTGCGCGAGCAGATCGCGCGGTACCTGTACGATTTCCGCGGCATCAATATTTCGCCGGACAATATCCTGGTCGGCGCGGGTTCGGAATACCTGATGCATCTGGTGATCCAGCTGCTGGGGCGCGACCGCGTGTACGCGCTCGAGAACCCGGGTTACCGCAAGCTGTATCAGATTTTTGCGGATAATGGGGCCGTGGTGCGCCCGCTTCCGCTGGATAAGAGCGGCCTGCGCGCGGATGCGCTCGCCGCGAGCGATGCTTCGGTCGTGTATCTGACGCCGTCGCACCATTTTCCGCTCGGCACGGTCATGCCGGCCGCGCGCCGCATGGAACTGCTGCGCTGGGCGTCCGCCGCGCCCGGCCGCTACATCATTGAAGACGACTATGACAGCGAATTCCGCTATGCGTCGCGGCCGATTCCGGCGCTGGGCGAGATGGACCGCGCAGGGCGGGTCGTGTATGTCAACACCTTTGCAAAGAGCCTGTCGCCCGGCTTGCGCATCGGCTATCTGGTGCTGCCGGACGCACTGATGGCGCGCTACCGCGAGCGTTTTTCGCTCTATTCCTCGACCGTGCCAAGCTTTGAGCAGCACACGCTCGCCGCGTTTATGCGTTCGGGCGGGTTTGAGCGGCACATCAGCCGCAGCCGCAAGGTGTATCAGGCGCGGCGGGACGCGCTGATGGCGGCGCTGGACCGCGAACTGGCCGATCTGCCGCACGAGGTTTCGCGTTCGGAGGCCGGGCTGCACCTGTTGCTGCATATGCGGAACGGCATGCTCGAACAGGAGCTGATCGAGCGGGCGCGCGCGGCGGGTGTGCGGGTATACGGCCTGTCCGCATATTATACGCCGCCGGTCAAACCGCCCAAAGCGACGCTTGTGCTTGGCTACGCGGGCCTGACCGCGCAGCAGATCGACGAGGCCGCTGCGCTGCTGCGGCAGGCGTGGTCGCAGGGGATATCGTGTTAAGCATACAGATAGGCCCGGCTTTTCAGCCGGGCTTATTCTGCGTATTCTCTTTGTTTTCGTCCTTTTTCTTCACGGAATGCGCAAAAATGACCGACTGGTTCCCAAAGCGGCGGCGCAGTTCGTCCACGGTCTGATCCAGCTTCAGCTGCTTGTCCCGGCGCTGTATGGCGTCCGCGGAGTCGAACAGCGACAACTGTTCGCATGATTGCGCCTCGGGCAGCAGGTTTGCAGCGGTGACCGACAGCAGCCGCACCGGCTTGTCCATCTGCCAGTGCGCGCGCAGCAGCGCCATCGCGGTTTCGATCAGCGCGCGGGTCGAGTTGGTCGGGCGTTCGAGCGTCACCTGCCGCGAGCGGTTGCGGAACTCCGGGTCGCGGATGCCGAGCTGCACGGTCTGGCATACCAGCCCGCGGCTGCGCAGGCGGCGGCCGACATTGTCGCACAGCGCGGTCAGGCCCATGCGGCATTCGTCCTCACCCAGCAGGTTGTGGGCAAAGGTCATGCTGTTGCCCACGGACTTGACCTCGCGCTCCTCGTAAAACGGGCGGACCGGCTCGTCATCCTCGCCGCGGGCGTAGCGCAGCAGGGTATCGCCCATCTTGCCGAACACACTGTGCACAAACGCCGGGTCGCACGCGGCAAGATCGCCGATCGTGTGCACGCCAAGATGGGCGAGCCGGTCAGCCGCGCGTTTGCCGACATACAGCAGGGTATTCACCGGCAGCGGCCAGACTTTTTCTTTGTAGTTTTCGCGCGAGAACACGGTCGTCCCGTCCGGCTTTTTATAGTCGCTGCCCAGCTTGGCAAAGGCGCGGTTGAAGGACACGCCGACCGAGATCGTCAGCCCGATCTCCTCGCGCATCCGGCGGCGCAGCTCGTCCGCGATCTGCTCGCCTGTGCCGAACAGGTGCATCGACCCGGTGACGTCCAGAAAGGACTCGTCGATGCCGAACGGGTCTACCAGGTCGGTGTACTGCAGGTACAGCTCGTTGCACCTGCGCGAGTATTTGACGTATTCCGCCCGGTGCGGCGCGACCAGCCGCAGGTCGGGGCATTTGCGTTTGGCCTGCCAGATGGTTTCGGCGGTCTGCACGCCGAACGCTTTTGCTTTTTCGTTTTTGGCAAGGATGATGCCGTGCCGGCTTTCCGGGTCGCCGCAGACCGCGGTGGGGCCGTCTGCGAGCGTGGGGTCGAGCAGGGTCTCGACCGAGGCGTAAAACGAGTTGCAGTCACAGTGCAGGATCGTGCGGTTCACAGCGTCCCCTCCAATCGAACATTTGTTTTAATTATACCCCGGAATTTTGCACTTGACAAGCGTCCGCCGCAGGCCTATACTGGATTTGCAAGCAAGGGTGCCGTGATGAGCGGCTGAGAGGGCGAGAGCCTAACCTTTTGAACCTGTTGGTTAGCACCATCGTAGGGAAGCTGTCGCATCGAAGAAAAACAAATGCCCCGGTTTACCGCATGGTGAACCGGGGCATTTTTCTTGCAGGAAAGAAGGGATTTTGTGAGAGTAAATGGGAAAGATTGTCCCTGTGAAGCGAAAATGACCGTCCGGTCACTTTTGGAATCGCTGGGGCATGACCCGCAGCGCGTTGCGGTGGAGAAAAACGGGCAGATCGTGCCGCGCGCCCGCTTTGCGGACGAGCCGCTGTGCGACGCGGATACGGTTGAGATTGTACAGTTCGTGGGCGGAGGCTGAAGCCATGCATCTGTCACAGGGAGAACTGCACGCCGCCCTGGTCGAGCGGCACGGCGCTGCGATACAGGAAAAGCTGGATCGTGCTTCGGTCGGCATCGCGGGCCTGGGCGGGCTTGGCTCGAATATTGCGGTGCACCTGGCGCGGCTGGGCGTGGGACGGCTGGTGCTGGTGGATTTTGATGTGGTGGATATCACTAATCTCAACCGCCAGCATTATACGATGAGGGATATCGGCATCCCCAAAACGCTCGCCTTGCAGGAACAACTGGAAGCAATCAATCCGTACTTAAATTACGAAACGTATACCGAGCGGATCATTCCGGCTAATGCCGTGCGGCTGTTTGCAGATTGCGACGTGGTGTGTGAAGCGTTTGACCGTGCAGATCAGAAGGCCATGCTGATCGAGACGCTGCTCGAGCGCCTGCCGGATACACCCATCGTGTCCGGGAGTGGTATGGCGGGATACGGTTCGGCCAACGCCATGCGCACCGAGCGGAAGTTCAGCCGGCTGTATGTCTGCGGGGACGGCACGAGCGATATTGCGGACGGCATCGGGCTGATGGCGCCGCGTGTCGCGCTCTGCGCCGCACAGCAGGCGACCATGGTGCTGCGGCTGCTGCTGGGCGAGCGGGAACCGTAAACAGGCAAAAGAAAAAGGCCCTGCGGCCTTTTTCAATCGATCCTGTTATTCCTCAGCGGGCAGGTCGGAGGCGCAGTGCGCGCACTTGACGGCCGCAATCGGGATTTCGCTGCAGCAGTAGGGGCATTGTTTCGTGGCCGGTGCGGCGGGCGTCTCGGGCTTTTTGCCAAGGCGCATCAGCTGATTGACCGCCTTGAGCAGGCAGAACAGCACCAGCGCCATAATCAGGAAATTGATGACCGAGGTCAGGAACGCCCCGTACCTTAACTCAATCCCGGCGATTTCAAGCGTAAACGCGCTCAGATCGGCATTCCCGGCAAGGCCGAGGATCGGGTTAATCAGGTTATCGGTCAGTGAAGTGACGATGCTGGTGAACGCGCCGCCGATGATAACACCGATGGCCATGTCCATCACGTTGCCGC
>USSI01000036.1 GCA_900557315.1 uncultured Butyricicoccus sp.
AGCTTCTCGACGTAGATCACGTCGCCCTCAGATACCTTGTACTGCTTGCCGCCAGTTTTCAGAATGGCATACATGTTGATTTTCCCTCTCTTTCGTTGTAGAGTCACGCTTGGCACGGCGGCGGCCCGGATTGGGACGCACTTAACAGGAGCCATTGCACAATGCGGCTTTTAACAGGATAACACAGGCGGCGGCGCCTGTCAAGCGCTGCCGCCCATTTTTTCATATTTTTTCGTATCTTTCCCGCGCTTACGCGAACATCGCGGCCACGAATTCGTACATCCCCGAGGGGGTGGACGATGCGGTGCCGGTTGCGGCGCGGTCCATGCTGACAAAGCCCGTACCGCCTTCGGCAAGGCCGATCACCCGGTCGGAGAACAGCACGTAATAGGTGCAGGCCGGCGCGTCGCCCTGTCCGGCGGTGAAGCTTGCCGAGTCATCGCGGTAAGCCGCGAGCCTGTCCTGCAGGTAACCCGAAGGCACGCTCAGATACTGCAGCTGCGAGCCGGTGCTGTATACCACATACACACCCTCGGTCAGCTGCGGGATCAGGTCGGCGATGCTGGTGGTCTGCGCGGTGGTCGGGTCAGGCAGGGAGGCCGTCAGGCTCGTGAGCATGGACTGGTTCTCCTGCGTCAGGGTATTCACCTGCGCGGTCAGCGTCTCTTTCTCCTTATTGAGCGCATCCACCTGTTCGTTCAGCCCGCTGATTGTACTGCCGCGCACCATGAACAGGATGAAAAACAGCAGCGCAAGTACAAAGCACACCAGCACCGCGATGCACAGCATCATCCGGTAATTCAGCTTAAACGGCTTGCCCGGCGCTTTTCCTCCCGCAGCCCGCACGGCCGGCCGTCTTCTGATCTGGCTGCTCTGCCCGCTGCGCTCCGGGCGCCCGGTCTGGTCGGTTCGATCCATGGTTTTCCCTCCCGTATTGCTGTTTGGCGTGCTTCCCATCGCTTACTTGGACGGATTCTCGATGACCTTGACCTCGCCCGAGGAGCAGCCCACGATCATGCGCTTGCACATGTTCAGGAACAGGCCGTGCTCCAGCACGCCCAGCATACCGGTCAGCTTGCCGTACACATCCTGAATGTCAAAGCCCGCGCCGAGGTGCAGGTCCGCGATGTAGTTGCCGTTATCGGTGACAAAGGTCTTGCCGTCCTTGACGCGCAGGACCGGGTTCCAGCCGTACTCCTCCATCCTGGCCATGGCCTGCTTGGAGCCGTACTGCGCGATTTCAACCGGCAGATGGAATGCGCCGATCTTGTCCACCAGCTTGCTCTCGTCCATGATCCAGATGACTTCCTTTGCGAGCGTCGCAACGACCTTTTCTCGGTAGAGCGCGCCGCCGCCGCCCTTGATGGCGTTAAACTGCGGGTCGATCTCGTCCACGCCGTCAATCGCCAGATCGACGTGGTCCACCTCGTCGATGGTCAGCAGCGGGATGCCCAGCTCGCGCGCCTGCGCCTCGGTGGCCTTGGAGGTCGGGATCGCCTTGATCTTGAGGCCGTTCTTGACCATCTCGCCCACGGCGTTGACCATATGATAAGCGGTAGAGCCGGTGCCGAGGCCAACCACCATACCGTCCTTTACGTACGTAGCGGCCTTATCGCCGGCCAGTTTTTTCATATCCATGATGAGATTCCTCCCCTGACATTGATACCATTATTAGCAGGTACTTTATAACTATTATAAAATGCCGGGAAGCAAAGGTCAATCTTTTCCGCGCAAAACCGGCGGAAATTGCCCCCTGCCGGACGGCGGGGCGGCCTCAGCCGTCTTCCTGCCGCATCCGCTCGAGGATTTTGCGGTCCTGCTTGTCCTTTGGCTCGAACCTTGCGAACAGGTCGGGCCGGCCGGCGCGGGTGCGGCGCAGGCTCATCTCGCGCCGCCACGCCTCGATATTCGCGTGGTGGCCGGAGAGCAGCACCTCCGGCACCGCCCTGCCGCGCCAGTTCTCCGGACGGGTGTACTGCGGGTGCTCGAGCAGCCCTTCCCAGTGGCTCTCTGCGGTGAACGCCTCCTCGTCGGGCAGCACGCCCGGCACCATGCGGCACACCGCGTCCGCGACCGCCATCGCGGGGATCTCGCCGCCGGTGAGCACAAAGTCACCGATCGAGATTTCCTCATCCACGCATTCGTCGATAAACCGCTGGTCCACGCCCTCATAATGGCCGCAGACCAGGATGAAATGCTCTTTTGCGAGCAGCTCGCGCGCCTTGTCCTGGTCAAACGGCCTGCCCTGCGCGGACAGGAACACCGTGTGCACGTGTTCCCCGCCGCAAAGCGCCTGATGGCACAGGTAAAGCGGCTCGGCGAGCATGACCTGCCCGCGGCCGCCGCCGTAGGGCGCATCATCCGCCTTGTGGTGCTTGTCCAGCGCGTAGTCGCGGATGTTGGTGGCGCGGACCTCGACCAGCCCCTTATCCTGCGCGCGGCCGATGATGCTCTCCCGCATGACCGCGTCGATCATCCCGGGGAACAGGGTCATGATGTCGATCTTCATTCCACAAGGCCCTCAATGCTCTCGATATAGATGACGCCCTTGTCCATGTCGATCTCCTGCAAAAAGGGCTTTGCGGCCGGGATATAGACCAGGCGGCCGTCCGTGGTCTTGACCTCGTACATATCGTGCGCCGGGTTGGAGGTGAGCACGTCGCGCAGATGGCCGATCTCGCGGTCCAGCCGGCGGTCGAAGATGGCAAAGCCGAGAATGTCCTGGATGAACACCAGGTCCTCCGGCAGCTCGACGTCCTCGCGGTCGAGATGCAGCACGCGGCCGCGCAGGGCCTCCGCCGCCTCGACCGTGTCCACACCCTTAAGGTGCATGAGCACGATATTCTTATGCACCTGTGCCTTTTCCACGGCCACAGGCGTTTTTTCGTCCAGATACAGCGTGTCGAAGTCGCACAGCACTTCCGGGCTGTCGCACCAGCTCTGTACCTTCAGGTCGCCCCGGATGCCGTGCGTGCCCACGATCTTTCCGGCTTCCAAAAATTGTTTCGGCATAGGTCTTGTCCTCCGTGACTGACGAAGATGGCGCGCAGCGCGCGCATATAACAAAAAATCGCCGCGCCGCGGCGATTTTCAGCTCGAAGCGCCGTCAGGCGCATAAAACAGAAAACCGCAACGCGGTTTTCATCAAAAGCGCGGGCTCTGCCCGTGCTTTTGATACAAAGGCGAAGCACGGCAAAAATCAAAATTTTTGCGGGGCTTCGGCGCAACAGCCCTTTCAGGCGCAGCCTGACAAGGGCGTGCCTCGTTTGGAACGGGCTCTGCCCGTTTCAAACGAAGTTGTTAGTCCAGAATATCGACTGTTACGCGTTTGTTTTCGCGATTGCCTGCCGCTTTCATGAGTGTGCGGATTTCCTTTGCGATGCGGCCGTGACGACCGATGACGCGGCCCATATCTCCGGGCGCTACGCGCAGGGAGAACGTGATGTTATCGCCGTCGATCTCCTCGGTGATGGCAATCGCATCCGGCTCGGAAACCAGATTTTTGACAATATAGGCCAATAGCTCTTTCATTTCGTCACCCTCACTCAGTTCAGCACGCCGGCCTTCTTCAGGATGCCGCGGACGGTATCAGTCGGCTGAGCGCCCTTCTTGATCCACTCCTGTGCGCGCTCCGCGTTCACGTTAACGGAAGCCGGGTCGGTCAGCGGGTTGTAGGTGCCGATCTCTTCGATGAAGCGGCCGTCACGCGGGTAACGGGAATCAGCGACAACGATGCGGTAGAACGGAGCCTTCTTCGCGCCCATGCGGCGCAGTCTGATCTTTACCATGTAGTTTCACCTCCCTGTATAGATAATATCTATTGTAAATTTCTTTACAAACCTGATTAGAACGGCAGCTTCATGCCGCCGAAGCCGGGGAACCCGCGGCGTTTCTTTTTGCCCTTGCCGCGCGCCATGCCGGTCAGCTGTTTGGTCATCTTCTGCATGGCCTCGAACTGCTTAAGCAGCTTGTTGACCTGCTCGACCGTCAGCCCGCAGCCCGCGGCGATGCGCTTTTTGCGGGAGAAGTTGATGATCGAGGGGTTATCCCGCTCTTTCGGGGTCATGGACTGGATGATAGCTTCGGTGTGCGCCATCTGCTTTTCGTCGATCTTCGCACCGGCGAGGGCTTTTGCGTCCACGCCCGGCAGCATGCCGAGCATTTCCTCCATCGAGCCCATGTTTTTCATCTGCTGGAGCTGCTCGTAAAAGTCGGTCAGCGTCAGCTTGCCGGCCATCATCTTTTTCGCGGTTTCGGCGGCCTGCTTCTGGTCGAAGGACTCCTGCGCCTTTTCGATCAGCGTGAGCACGTCGCCCATGCCGAGGATGCGGCTTGCCATGCGGTCGGGGTGGAAGGGCTCGATATCGCCCAGCTTTTCGCCCGTGCCGATGAACTTGATCGGCTTGCCGGTGACCGCCTTGACCGAGAGGGCCGCGCCGCCGCGGGCGTCGCCGTCCATCTTGCTCATGAGTACGCCATCAATGCCGAGCGCTTCGTCAAAGGTCTGCGCGACCGTGACCGCGTCCTGGCCGGTCATCGCGTCCACCACGAGGATGATCTCGGTGGGCTTTACCGCAGCCTTGATGTTTTTCAGCTCGTCCATCAGCTTTTCGTCGATATGCAGGCGGCCTGCGGTATCGAGGAAAACCAGGTCATAGCCGTTTTTCTTGGCAAAGTCAATGCCGTGTTTTGCAATCTCGACCGGATCGCCCTGGCCTTCGTCAAAGACCGGGATATCCAGCTGCTTGCCGACCACCTTGAGCTGGTCGATCGCCGCAGGACGGTACACGTCGCACGCGACGAGCAGCGGGCGGCGCTGCTGCTGCTTGCGCAGAAGCCCCGCGAGCTTGGCGCAGTTGGTGGTTTTGCCCGCGCCCTGCAGGCCGGCCATCATGACAATGGTGGGCGGGTTGGGCGATATGGTCAGACGGGTGGTCTGGCCGCCCAGAAGCGCGACCAGTTCCTCGTTGACGATCTTGATGACCTGCTGGGTCGGGGACAGGCTCTCAAGGATCTCCGCATCAGTCGCCTTTTCGGTGACCGCCTTGATGAAGTCCTTGGCGACCTTGAAGTTGACGTCCGCCTCGAGGAGCGCCATGCGGATTTCACGCATCGCTTCCTTGATGTCGGACTCGGTCAGCCGTCCCTTGCTGCGCAGGTGCTTGAAAGCGGATGAAATTTTTTCGGTAAGGCCTTCAAATGCCATGTTAAGCCTCCTGCCTGAGCTGGTCGAGCAGCGATGCCATGCGGGAGGCGATCTCCTCCGCCTCGCTGCTGTGCAGTGTGCCGGCGTTTAAGGCGCGCAGCCGTTCGACCTCCTGCATCAGTTCCTCCGCGCACCGCTCGGTGCCGCCGTAGCGGGCGACCAGGCCGAGCCGGTCCTCCATCCCGCGCAGCGTATGCTCCGCACGCTTGATGCTGTCGCGCACGCCCTGGCGGGTAATGCCCGCGTGCTCGGCGATCTCGGCGAGCGAGAGGTCTTCATTATAATACAGGTCGAACAGCTCGCGCTGTTTTTCCGTGAGCGTCTCGCCGTAAAAGTCGAACAGCAGGCTCATCTCGAGCGGTTTGCCTTTCATCAGCGGGCCTCCTTGGAAGGTGTAAAGTTTTATACCTTTACAACGAACGTGATTATTCTACCGTATAAACCGCCGCTTGTCAAGGGTAAAATAGCGCAGGAAGCGGATTTTGTTCACATAATCTTCGTTTGCTTCATACCTGTAATGATGCTATAATAGTGCACATGGAAAAATTTCTCCGGAATCGAGGAAAAATATGCAACAAGTGACCCGAAAAAAGCTGGGCGCAGGGGTAAACCTCACCTGCGTAACCACGCCGCGCTTTAAGCGGGCGGTGCTGCGCGTCATGCTGCTGCTCCCGCTCGGCGGGCCGGACGCCGCGCTGCGCGCCTGCCTGCCGCAGGTGCTGCGCCGCGGCACGGCAAAGCTGCCCGACCTGCGCGCAATCGGTGAGGCGCTGGACGAGCTGTACGGCGCGCGCATCGAGTCCGCTGTGCGCAAGGAAGGCGAAACGCTGTGCATCGGCTTTTTGTCCGACTGTATCGACGAAGCCTATGCCCCCGGCGCGGCCGGGCTGACCGCCCGCGTCATCCGCCTGCTGGCCGGCCTGCTGTACGACCCGTATCTGCAGGACGGCGTGTTCTGCCCGGACTATACGGCAGGCGAGCGCGAAAATTTGATTGACCGCATCGCGGCGCAGAAAAACGACCCGCGCTCCTGGGCGCCCAAGCGGCTGACTGAGCTGATGTGCAAAGATGAGGCCTATGGCCAGCCTGCGCTCGGCACGACCGAACAGGCGCGTAAAATCACGGAAAAAAAGCTGTACGCCGCGTACCAGCGCGCGCTCGGCGAGGCGCAGGTTGAGCTGTTCTACTGCGGCACGATGGCGCCGGACGCGGTCGAAGCCCTGTTTGCGGATACCCCGCTCGTGCGGCAGCGCGCAGGTGCGCCCTACCAGCCGCAGACGCAGATCGTGGTGCAGCCGGCGGGCGCGCCGCGCGAAGTGATCGAGGAGGAACAGGTCACGCAGGGCAAGCTGTCGCTCGGCTTCCGCACGGGCGGCCACTGCCTGACCGGCGGCGACCCGGCAGCCTGCTGGATGTTCCAGACGCTGTACGGCGGCTCAACCAGCTCCAAGCTGTTTTTGAACGTGCGCGAGCGCAAGTCGCTCTGTTACTACGCGAACGCGCAGTTTATCGCCTCCAAGGGCCTGATGATGGTCAATTCCGGCATTGAGAACAAGGATTTCGAGACTGCGCGAGACGAGATCGTGCGCCAGCTGGAGGCCTGCCGCGCGGGCGACATCACGGACGCGGAGATCGAGTCCGCGCGCAAGACGCTCACCACAAACTGGCGCGCCATGCTGGACGACCCGCTCACCCTCGAGCGCTACTGGCTCGGTCAGGCCGCCGCAGGCACGCTGGTCGCGCCCGAGGAGCGCATCGCGCAGGTGCAGGACGTCACGCGCGAGCGCATTGTCGCGGCGGCGCAGGCAACCGCACTTGACACAGTCTATTTTATGAAGGGGGCGGCGCAATGACGAGGAATTATTCCGTCCTGCGCGAGCGCATGGAGACGCGCACGCTGGCGAACGGCCTGCGCATCTGCTACCTGCCCAAGGAGGGCTTCAGCAAGACCTTTGCGATCCTCGCGGCTGATTTCGGTTCGGTGGACGCCTCGTTCACCTTGGAAGGCAGGCGGTACGACACCCCGGCGGGCGTGGCGCACTTCCTCGAGCACAAGATGTTCGAGGACGAGGACGGCAACGCGCTGCAGAAGTTCGCGCGCACGGGCGCAAGCCCGAACGCCTTCACCAGCCACACCATGACCGCCTACCACTTCTCCTGCACCGACCGGTTTGCGGAGAATCTGGAAATCCTGCTGAAATTCGTGTTCACGCCGTATTTCACCGAGGAAAACGTCGCCAAGGAACGCGGCATCATCGGGCAGGAGATCGGCATGATGGACGACACCCCGGGCTGGCAGGCCATGGTCGGCCTGTACGAAGGGCTGTACCGCGAGCATCCGGTGCGCGTGTCCATCGCGGGCAGTGTGGAGAGCATCGCCGGGATCACGCCGGAAACGCTGTATACCTGCCACCGGGCGTTCTACAGCCCGAAGAACATGGCGCTCGTGGTATGCGGCACTGCGGACTTTGACGAGGTCTGCCATATGGCGGCGCAGTTCTCCCCGCAGGAGGCGCCCGAGATCGGCCAGCGGCACTATGGCAAGCGCCGCGAGGCGGTCAACGAACTGCTGGTGACCCGCAGGATGCAGGTTTCCCAGCCGCAGTTCCTCATCGGCTTCAAGGATCACCCGCTGGAGCCGGGCGAAAGCCGCCTGCGCCGCGCGCTGCTGGGCGAACTGGCGGTGCGCATCCTGTGCGGCGACACCGCGCCGCTCTACGCCGCATTGTATGAAAAGCGCCTGATCGGCCGGGATTTCGACACGGACTATTCGCTCATCCCGGAAGGTGCATGCGCCCTGCTCGGCGGCGAGAGCCGCGACCCTGAGGCCGTGCGCGCGGCGGTGGAAAACGAGGTCGCGCGGCTTGCGCACGAGGGCGTGGACAAGGTGCTGTTTGACCGCATGAAAAAGGCGGTGTACGGCCTGCATCTGCGCGTGCTGGACGTGCCCGACGCTTACGCGCGGCAGGAAGCCACTGCCCTGTTCGCGGGCGAGCACTATCTGGACTTCGCCGCCCTGTTCGACACCATCGGCCCGGACGACGTACAGGCGATGTTCGCGCGCTGGGCGCGCCGCGACCGCTGCACGATGTCGGTCGTCGCGCCGAACTAACGGCAGTCCCGCCCAGCGGGATTGCGCAAAAAAGACAACAAAGGAAGAACTACCCATGGAACATGTCATTGCTTTCCCGGCGCTCGGCCTGGAATTCACGGTCAACCGCGTTGCCGCCAATATTTTCGGTAAGGATATCTACTGGTATGGCGCGATCATCTGCATCGGCTTCATCCTTGCCGCGCTGTATGTCAACGCCCGCGTCAAAGCGTTCGGCCTCACCTCGGACCACCTGATCGACTGCCTGATTATCTGCGTGCCGGTCGGCATCGTGTGCGCGCGCATTTACTATGTGGTCTTTGAGTGGGACTATTACAGCCAGCACCCGACCGAGATCATCGCGATCTGGAACGGCGGCATTGCGATTTACGGCGCGGTGATCGGCGTGGTGATTGCGCTGTTCGTCTACAGCCGGGTCAAAAAGCTGTCATTTGCCACGCTGTGCGACCTGGCGGCGTTCGGCCTGCTGATCGGGCAGTGCGTCGGCCGCTGGGGCAACTTTGTCAACGGCGAGGCGCACGGCGGCGAGACAAGCCTGCCCTGGGGCATGTCGATCGACGGCGGCGACCCGGTGCATCCGACCTTCCTGTACGAGTCGCTGTGGAACCTGATCGGCTTTATTGCGCTGCATTTCTACTCGAAAAAGCGCAAATTCCCGGGCGAAATGGCGCTGCTGTACGTTGCGTGGTACGGCCTCGGCCGCGCGTGGATCGAGGGCCTGCGCACGGACAGCCTGTACCTCGGCACGCTGCGCGTATCGCAGGTGCTTGCGGCGGTCAGCTGTATCATCGCCATTGCCGTGCTGGTGCGCCAGTATAACCGCATCAAGGTGCGCAAGGCATTCTATGTGCCGCCAGTGGAGCCGCCCGTAACCGAGGCGGCCGCCCAGCCCGCGGAAGATTCCGCGCAACCGGCTCCGGCGGAAAACGGCGCGCCCGCAGAAACACCCGACGCCGCATCCGGCGAAGCGGAGGAGAAATAACGAAGGGGCAAGCCCCTTTCCGACAGACAACATAAAGGAGGATACAGCATGAGTGCAGTAAGAATGGACGGCAAGGCGCTTTCCGCAAAGGTGCGCGGCAGCATTTTGGCGGAAACAGAAGAACTGAAAAAGAAGGGCGTCACGCCCGGCCTCGCGGTCATCATCGTGG
>USSI01000037.1 GCA_900557315.1 uncultured Butyricicoccus sp.
GGTGGATTTGACGGATGAATAAGGAGATTACACCCGAGAAGGTGCAAAGGGAATATTCCCGCGGGCAGGCCTACAACAGCGGCCTGAACCTTTATGAGGAAGTCAAGACCTGCGAACGCTTTTACGAGGGCGACCAGTGGGCGGGCGTCAAAACCCGGCAGGTGCGGCCGATCACGGTGAATTTCATCCGCCAGATTGCGCACTACAAGGTCGCACAGATCGTTTCGGACGATGTGGGGCAGGATATCGAACCGTTTCTGCCGGATGAGACGGCAGAGCAGGCGGCGCAGATCCTCGAGCAGAGCATCGACCGCGTGGTTGAGCGTCAGAAGATCAAGGACCGGCACCGCGAGCTGCTGCGGGATGCGTACATAGACGGCGACGCCGCGCTGTATTTCTGGTGGGACGCAGACCAGAAAAGCGGCATGGAGGGCGTACAGGGCGACATTGCAGCCGAGCCGATTATGAACACCAACATCATTTTCGGCGACCCGTCCAGCCGCAAGGTGCAGGCGCAGCCGTATCTCATCATCGTGCAGCGCATCCCTGTGCCCGCAATCAAGCGGCTGGCCAAGGCGGCAGGCTGCACGGAATGGGAAAGCATCCAGGGCGACACGGACGGCAATTACGTCGGCGACGACGAGACCAGCAGCACCGAGGACATGGGGACGCTGCTCACGCGCTTCTGGAAGGGCGAGGACGGCCGGGTGCTTTTCTGCAAGGTATGCGGGCAGGTGCTCGTGCAGAAGCCCGTGCAGACTGAGATGACGCTGTACCCGATCGCTTACATGAGCTGGTGCCCGCGTAAGAACAGCTGTCACGGCGTGCTCGAGGTTGCGGAGCTTATCAACGCGCAGATCAGCATCAATAAACAGTATACGGCGCTTGCGTATCAGCTGAACAGTAATGCGTTTCCCAAGCTGGTATACAATGGGCAAAAATTTCCGGACGGATGGAACCCGGAAGCGCGGTATATCAAGGTAAACGGCGACCCTACACAGGCGCTGACCGGCGTTGCAGGAGTGGTACCGCTGCCGACGGACGCAACCGCGCTGACGCAGAACCTGCTGGATACGGTAAAAAATGTCGCGGGCGCGAATGACGCCGCGCTCGGCAATATCAAGAACCCGGACAACACAAGCGCAATCGTTGCGGTGCAGCAGGCGACAGCCGCGCCGCTCAGCCTGACGAAGCTGGCCTATTACCAGATGATCGAGGATTACACGCGCATCATCATAGACATGATGCACGCGTACTACGGCATTCGACAGGTAAAAGTCACGGTCAAGGAGGCCGATCCGGAGACCGGCGAGGTGAAGGAGCGGACGGAAATACGCATGTTTGATTTCTCGGCCATGCCGGTTGACGCGCTTGATCTCAACATTAATGTTGGCGCGGCGAGCTATTGGGCGGAGACCTTGCAGACCTCGACGCTGGACAATCTGATGAACGCGCAGATCATCCCGGATGCTATTGAATACCTCAAGCGCGTGCCGGATGGGATGATCCGGGACAAGACCGGGCTGATGGAGGCCGTCGAGCGGGTGCAGAAGCAGCGCGAGGCAGCGGCGGTATTACAGGGAGGAGTGATGTAAAATGGACAAAATCGAGACCAAGGAAGAGCGGTTCATCCGGATCGCGGAACCGCGTGTCAGCCGGGCCTGCAAGGCGGTCAGCCTGCTGGGCAATCTGGCGGGCAGCGGGTACGAGTACACCGAGGAGCAGGTGAGCTCCATGTTCGGCGCGGTGCAGGAAGCGCTGGACACGGCGCGGGCGGCATTCGTCAAAAAGCCGAAGGATGTTAAGTTCAAGTTTGAAAGCGGCAAATAAGCGGATTTGCAGCGGGTTCTGCCCGATGCTGAACCGATATGGGTTCTGCGAGAGCGCAATGCGCCGCGCGGAGCTGGTGCGGGAGTGCCCGCATGACAGGATGCACGAGGCGATCAAAAGGAGAATTCAAAGTGAAGTACAGAAAGAAGCCGGTCGTGGTTGATGCGTACCAGACTGACAAGGAAATGGTTATTCACACCCTTGAGGGCGATATGCGCGCATCTGTAGGCGATTATATCATTACAGGGGTTAACGGAGAGCAGTATCCGTGCAAACCGGATATTTTTGAAAAGACATACGAACCTGCAGAGTAAATGAAAATTGTCCGGCGTTGTGGCGGGCGGAATTGACCCACCCGCCCGAAACCATCCTTTTCTTTTTGGCGGCGGGGCGAGGCGCGGAACCCTCGCCCGTCCGTCACAGCGCCGGAGGAATATGTGCAGTATAGCTCAGCGGCAGAGCGGTTCCCGAGCGGGAACGACACATTGGCGATACTGTGCGCGTGAAACCGGAGTTTAGCCAGCGAAGGGGAAGCGCGTGCTGGCGGAGGTTCGAATCCTTCTACTGCACCCAATATATAAACGCAGCGCCTGCGCTGCGGCGGGCGGTTGCCATTTGACGCCCGAACCCCACTACCTGGGCAAGGATACGGGGGCACGCTGGTACCGTGCGTTGACCGCTGCGTCCCTACGCGGCGAGAGTACGGCCGGCGCGCCCGCCGGAGCGCAGGCGCTCCAAGATGAAAGGAGTACACACAGCTATGAGTATTCGGAAAACCAGCGGATACGAGAGCGGAAGCGAGATCCGCAACTGGATCGGCCTCCAGTTCTTCGCCGAAGGCGGGGACGGCGGTGCAGATACCGGTGCGGACATGGACGGCGACTTTGGCACCGACTTTGAGGCCGGACTGATGGACGGCGGTCTGGAAGACCAGCAGACCGCAGAGCAGAATCCGGGCGAAGGCGGGGCGGACGGGCTGGGAAACCAGCAGCCCGAAGGCCAGCAGGAGCAGCCGGAGGACAAACAGGAGGGCGGACAGGAGCCGCCCGCAGAGGCCCGGCAGGAGCAGCAGCCCCAGCTGGTGCCGATGATCTTCAACGGACAGCAGATCATGCTGCCGCAGGAGGCAGTACAGCAGCTGCGCGGCGCACTGGGCACAGACCCCGTGTCGCTGCTCCAGAAGGGCATGAACTACGACCACAAGGCGGAGCGCGAGCTGCGCGTGCTGGATCAGTACGCAGAGGCAAGCGGCATGACCCGGGCGCAGTACCTCGCCCAGCTCGAGCAGGCACAGCAGCAGGCGGAGCTGAACGCCGAGATCGAGAAAGCGCGCGGTGAGTTCCCGGAGGGCACGCCGGACGCGGCCTTGCAGGAGATCGCCAAGAGCCGCGTTGCCTCGAAGCGTGCGGCCGAGCAGCAGCAGCGCGCACAGCAGCAGGCCGCCGTGCAGCAGGTGCAGCAGCGCGCGAATCAGGCCGTGCAGGAGGCACGCCGCAAGGCGGAAATCGCGGAATGGGATCGCTACGAGCAGATGGCGAAGGTACATAAGCCCGAGGACATCCCGCCGCGCGTGATGGAGCTGGTGCAGCAGCAGGGCCTCAAGCCTACAGAAGCGCATCTTCAGTATCAGCTCGAACAGGCGCAGCAGCAGAACCAGATCAACAAAAAGGATCAGCAGAACCGACAGCAGTCGGCGGGGAGCCTGACAGGCGCAAGCGATGACGCAGACGCCTTCCTTGCCGGTCTGTTTGGATGAAAGGAGTTATAAACGATGGCTATTAACCTCGCAACCAAATATAGCGACAAGATCGCAGAGGCGTTTTCGCATGCGTCGTATGTACGCGGCAAGGTCTCGAACGAGTACGATTTGAGCGGCGTCAAGTCGATCAAGATTTATACGCCCGTCACGGTGGACGAGAACGATTATCAGCGCAGCGGCGTGAACCGCTACGGCACGCCGCAGGAAATGCAGGACACCGTGCAGGAGCTGACGATGACGCAGGACAAGGCGTTCTCGCTGACCATCGACAAGGGCAACAACAAGGATCAGATGAACGTCAAGGGCGCAGGCAGGATGATGCAGCTCCAGCTGCGCGAGAAGACCACGCCGGCGGCAGACAAGTATGCCCTGAACCGCTTTGCAACCCTTGCGGGCAAGGTGATGACGGTTTCTGCCAAACCCACCAAGTCCAACATCGTTTCCACGATCTTTGACATGGGCCAGATCATGGATGATGCGCAGGTGCCGGAGGAAAACCGCTATCTGTACATGATCGCGGAGATGTATAAGCTCGTGTGCACCTCGGATGAGTTCATCGGTATTGACAAGCTGGGCGAAAAGTCGATCAGCCGCGGCGAGTGCGGCGAGGTGGACAGCTTCCGCATTATCAAGGTACCGGCCGGCTACCTGCCCGCGAACTGCTTCATGCTGGCGACCTATAAGGGCAGTGTGCTGATGCCGTACAAGATTCAGGACGCGAAGATACATCAGGACCCGCCCGGCCTGTCCGGCAACCTGCTGGAGGGCCGCCACTACTACGACGCGTTCGTGCTGGGCGCGAAGTGCATGGGCGTTGTGGCGTGCGTGCTGGCGAGCGAAAAGCAGACCACGCCGACGGTGACGATCAGCTCGCACAGCGTAACGCCCACGTCGAGCGGCGCGGCGCGCATCCTGTACACCACGGACGGCACTGATCCGCGCTATTCGGATAGCGCGCAGGTGGTCACCGGCGCGGTGACGCTGACCGAAGGTCAGACCATCAAGGCGGTGGCGTTCGGCGCGGATGGGAAGTTCACCTCGGACGTGGCCGAAGCGACGGATAACGGCGAATAATCAACCGGATGGGGGCGGGCAGAAGCCCGTCCCTTTTTCATAGGAGGTGAACGACGTGGCGACGGTACGCAGAATATTTGATCTTGCGGCGGCGATCATCTTTGAGCAGTACGGCGGGGACACGGATTTTGACAAATACTCGCCCATGCTGCTCGAGCAGCTGCTGGTGGAAGCAATGCCGTATGAAAACATGATCCGCCGGCAGGCGGGAAAGCCGCTGGTGGAGCATGTGCCGGAGCTGACGGCGATCGACGACACGGAGATCGACTGGGACGACCGGATCACGCGCGACGCGCTGCCGAGCGGCCTTGCGTCCAGGCTCATGCTGGACAGCCCAGACAAGAAGGCAGAGATGGTGATCGAGTACAACCGCTTTGTTGGCGCGCTGGAGGACGCCGCGCCTGCGATCCCGGAGGTGGGAGACGATGGCGAGGAAGATTGATGTACCGGCCTTTACGTCCCCGAAAATGGGGCGGCAGCAGTACCGCAATTTCCGCGGGGTGGACTACTCCACAGACGAGACGCAGATCGACAAGGGGCGCAGTCCGCGGGCGGTCAACATGATCGCAGACGAGGGCGGCTTCCCGGAAAAACGCTGGGGTTGGCGCACGGTGCATCAGTTCGCGGCAAATGAGAGCATTGCAGGCATTTTCCCCATCGAGAACGATGACGACGAGGAGAACGAGACGTTCCTTGTCCATGCGGGAAGCACGCTGTACCGGATCAAATTCGACAACGAGACGCACGAGTATGTCGCGGGCAGTCAAACCTCGCTGCTGACCGGCCTCAAGTCCGGCGGGCGCAGTCAGGGCTTTTACATGAACGGAAAGCTGTTCATCCTGACCGGCGCGGAGTACATCATGTACAGCGAGGGGACGGCGGCGCGCGTCGGCGACGATAACGCCTATGCGCCGCTGACCAGCTACCAGCGCGAACCCACGGGCGGCGGCGAGGCGTACGAAAGCGTCAACATGCTGTCCAAATGGCGCAGGAACCGCTTTGTTGCGGACGGGGAGGCGAAGATCTTTCAGCTCGACGTGACCGGACTGGACACGGGCGTCACCCCGACGGCAAGCTACTTCATCACGGGCGAGAGCATCCCGGTGCAGAGCTACGACGCGGCAAAAGGCACGGTGACCTTTGCGACAGCGCCCACAGCGCCCGAGAACGCGGGCACCTCGAACGTCGAAATTAAGTTTGCCAAGACGACCGAGGACAGAAATAAAATCCTTAAAAGCACGATCTACGCGATATATGGCCTCGACGGATCGAGCAACCGCGTGTTCGTCAGCGGAAACGCGGATAACGCGGCGACCGAGTGGTTTTCCGGCCTTTCTGATCCGACATACTTCCCGGACATCAATTACTCGATCGTCGGCTCGAGCGATTTTCCGATTATGTGCTACGTCAAGGCGCAGGGCGAGTTGCTGATTATCAAGAAGGACAACCGGCAGGAGGGCACGATCTGGCACCATGCGGGGACGCTGGTCAATGATGTGGCGGCGTTTCCGCTGCGCGAGGGCGTGCCGGGCTATGGCGCGGCTGCACCGTATTCGGCCGCAAACCTCAACGACGACCCGTTGTATTTATCGCCGCGCGGCGTGTATGCGCCGACAACAACCTACTACAACAACATGCAGGTGCGGCAGCTGTTCTGCCGTTCCCGGCGCGTAAACCCCAAGCTGACCAAGGAAAAGAACCTCGCGGAAGCAGTGAGCGCCGTGTGGCGCGGGTGGTATGTGCTGGTGCTGCCGAACGGACATGCCTATGTCGCGGACGGCAATCAAGACCGGAGCGATAACGGCTATGAGTGGTACTACTGGACGAACATCCCCGCGCATTCGATGCGCAGCCACGAACAGACGCTGTATTTCGGCACCAAGGACGGCAAGGTGTGTAAGTTCAATGACGACCGGGTGAACGTCGAAAACGACGTGATGATGGCCGCGTACAGCGACGACGGCGCGGCGATCCGCGCGGAATGGGCGACCAAGCTTGACACGATGGACAGCATCAGCGAGCTCAAGCGGCTGAACAAGCGCGGTACGTCCGTGCACCTCAAGAGTTATGCGCGAAGCGGCGTTCAGGTATGGATACGGACAGAAAAAGACCCGGGCAAGATGTACCGCACACTGTATGCGGACACGCTCAATTTTGATGACATTGCATTTTACCGGTTCACGTTCGACGGCACGCGCAACAGTATGCGGCCGCTGAACACCAAGATAGACGACTGGAAGGCAATTCAGTTTATCCTCGTTTCCGAAGGCGTAAACGAGGGCTTCGGCCTGTATGAGGTCGAAGCGAGCTATATGGTGATAAAGGAGGCGAAACAGTGAGTTTCAACGATTGCAAAATCAGCGAGTCGGAAATCCAGACGACCGGAGTGCAGGCTCAGGCCGATACGCTGACCGGCTCGGCGGCAGATAACAAACTGGTGTTTGACGCCTTGCCGACCTTGGTGATCCAGAAGTTGAACAGCCTGATTGACCAGATGCAGCAGATGTCGGCCGCCGGGCAGGTCGGCGTTACGCCATTTGACGGCATGACAGCGCAGACGCTGCAGGACGCGCTTGAGCAGATACAGGCGGATATCGGCGGCAATTACGGCGGCGCAGACGGCGCGGGCAAGGTAGGCTACACGCCGAGCGAGGGCGTGGACGAGGACACCGTGCAGGAAGCGATCGAGGCGGTGCAGGCCAATCTGGCGGCGTATATCGCAAAAATCAAGGACGTGACCGGTGCGGCAGAGGTCGGCAATAAGCCCATTGTCGGCATGACGGCGACCAATGTGCAGCAGGCGCTTGAGGAGCTGCGCGAGAATATCGACAACATCGTGTCCGGCATTATCCCGGGCGGGTCGATCACATCGGACATGCTTCAGGACGGTGCGGTCACGGCGGATAAGCTGGGGAGCGATGTCACCGGTGAGGAGATACCAACAAGTGCCTCGGATCCGACTTCGATAAGTTCGCAATTGTCAAACAGGCTCAGGCGTTACACGTCATTTGAGGATCTCGGCCTTACTGAAGCTACGGCTACGGTTGCCTCCATCGTTACTGCTATGGGTGACAACTCCATGTTTGCTGCAGCTTGCGCGACTGAAGGGAAAACCGCCGGTTGGCTGCCCGAATCATACGGATTTTTACGTATCCATAAGGTAAACAATTATTATGCAATGGCAGAGTATCAGGTGGTTTGGCCCAATGCAGAGCTGTGGAGAGGCTACTACAATGCCGGAGATGATGGGCTTAAATGGTCTGGATGGCAACCTATCGCCACCGCCACGCCGCCGCAGGAATTCAATTTGCCGCTGGCAGACGGCTGGAGCGGGTGGGCCAAATACAGCAAGGACCAGTTTGGCAGGGTATTGGTGTACGGTCTCGTGGCAAAAAGCACTGCATTGCTTTCCGGAGATGTCATTGGTACATTTCCCGAGGGCTTTAGACCATCCCAGACTTGTCCCATGACCATTACATCCAATAACTCAACCGATGGTAAATCGTTTGCGACCAGCGGCTATGTGCAACCATCAGGCGTGTTTACTCTCACCAATGGCATTATTTCGAGTGGTTACAACGTGGGTAACAACATTGCTTTTAATTTTGTATTCCCGGCGGCCAGTTAACCCGCCGCGCCAAACGTAAAAAACCCAGTATAATACTCCGCAGCGCCAACATCATTAAATCCAGTAATATTCCCATTTGGATATACTTTCACATCGGCAGGAGCATATTTTTCGCCGGGTATACCGCAATATCCAGATCCGCCAATAGCGTTTTGGGGTCTAAATCCTTCTGGCAATGTCGCAACTGTGACTTCTCCTCCCTGCGGGGATGAAGTATGAACCTGAAAATATACCGTTACTATGTTTTCTTGGGTTTTGAAATATTCTGATGCTCGATGCTCCGTCCATCCATACGATAATGGCAAGTCGAACACCTGCGGCGGCGTGGCGGTAGCTGCGGATTCCCATGATCCCCATACAGTGCCGCTGGCCTTGCGCCAGCATAATCCCGAATTGGCAACAGCCCCAACGGCAACCTGAACGGACCATCCCTCATTCGATGCAAAATATGGGATGTACAGTATGCGCCAATGCCCAGCTGCGGGTAATCCGGATACTCCAGCATTTATATCATCTGCTGAGCAAACATAGGCATGTGGATATGTTGGATCATTAAATATGTCCTGCGTCACTCTGCCTATGTTTGAAAGCGCATTTGACTATGGCGAACTTAAACGAAAAGAAAAGACCGCCCTGCAGGGCGGTGAAAGGAGGAAAACTTATGACAGAAAACCTGATCCCGGTAGAAAACGAAGAAGTGCAGGCCAATGCTGAGCCCCCCGCACCGGAGCCGGAGGCCGTGCAGGAAGCATCAGCGGCCGAGGTGCAGGATACAGCCGCACCGGAGGGTGCTGTCGAGCCTGCGGAGGACACAGAGGACAGGCCTGACGCCGCCGAGCCCGATGCTGCCGAGCCGACGGTCATCCGTGCATTCATTGGCGCGGAGCATCGGTGTGTAGTAGATGAGGATAATCTTTTTATTTCATTTTGTGTGTGCAACCTCTTTCCAGTAGGTGATGACATCGAAGTTATCCCGCAGGGGGGATATAAAGTGCCGGACGGCTGCCATCTGCTGGATGCAAAACATCCCACTATGAGGAGACACGCAGGCACGTCGGGATTCATCACGCCCAAGTGGGATAGCGACACATCTGCATGGACTGAGGGCTCGACCGCCGAGGAGATCGCAGCATGGGAGGCCGAGCACCCTGATC
>USSI01000038.1 GCA_900557315.1 uncultured Butyricicoccus sp.
GTTGATCTGCTGCTCGAGCCGTACGCTGAGCGCAGCTATAAGATGCTGACCGACAAGTACAGCCGTCTGGGGCTCGACCCGGGGACGGTTGAAAAAGAGGTCATGGCGGATATCCTGAACGACTTTGAGCAGGGCTTCCAGGGCTGGGAGTACAAGTTCAACACCGTAGCGTCCAGCCGGGGCGACTACCCGTTTATCACCATGACCATGGGTACCGGCACCGGCCGCTTTGCCAAGCTGGCCTCGATCACCATGCTCAATGTCCGCCGCAAGGGGCAGGGCAAGAAGGGACAGAAAAAACCGGTGCTGTTCCCCATGATCGTGTTCCTCTACGACGAAAACCTGCACGGCCCGGGCAAACCGCTCGAGGACGTGTTCGAGGCAGGCATCCAGTGCTCGGCAAAGGCCATGTACCCGGACTGGCTCAGCCTGACCGGCGAGGGATATGTGCCGAGTATGTACAAAAAATACGGCGCAATCATCAGCCCGATGGGCTGCCGCGCATTCCTGTCCCCGTGGTACGAGCGCGGCGGCATGAAGCCCGCTGACGATGCGGACAAGCCGGTATTCATTGGCCGTTGGAACATAGGCGCGGTTTCGCTGCACCTGCCGATGATCTACGCCAAGGCGCAGCAGGAAAGCCGCCCGTTCCATGAAGTGCTGGACTATTATTTGGAACTGATCCGCAAGCTGCATATCCGCACCTATGCGTATCTGGGCGAAATGCGCGCCTCCACCAACCCGCTCGCCTACTGCGAGGGAGGTTTTTACGGCGGCCATCTCAAACCCTCGGATAAGATCAAGCCGATCATGAAAACGGCAACCGCCTCGTTCGGCATCACCGCACTCAACGAGCTGCAGCAGCTGCACAATGGAAAATCGCTCGTTGAGGACGGGCAGTTTGCGCTTGAAACGCTGGAATACATCAACGAGAAAGTCAACCAGTTCAAGGAAGAAGACGGCAACCTGTACGCCATCTACGGTACCCCGGCAGAAAGCCTCTGTGGATTGCAGGTAGAGCAGTTCCGCAAGAAGTATGGTATCATTGAAGGGGTATCCGACCGGCCCTATGTCTCCAACAGCTTCCACTGCCACGTGACCGAAGACCTGACGCCGATCGAGAAGCAGGACCTGGAAGGCCGCTTCTGGAATTTGTGCAACGGCGGTAAAATCCAGTATGTCAAGTATCCGATCGACTACAATCTGGAGGCAATCCGTTCTCTGGTGCGCCGTGCTATGAAGCTCGGCTATTACGAGGGCGTCAATCTGTCGCTTGCCTACTGCGACGACTGCGGGCACGAGGAGCTGTCAATGGACGTATGCCCGAAATGCGGCAGCCGCAACCTGACCAAAATCGACCGCATGAACGGCTATCTTTCGTATTCGCGCGTCAAGGGGGATACGCGCCTCAATGACGCGAAAATGGCGGAGATCGCGGAAAGGAAAAGCATGTGATGCGCTATCACAATATCACGAAGGACGATATGCTCAACGGCGAAGGACTGCGCGTCGTGCTGTGGGTTGCGGGGTGTGCGCATGCCTGCCCGGGCTGTCATAACCCGGATACCTGGGATGCGGAAGGCGGTATCCCGTTTGACCAGGCGGCAAAGGACGAGCTGTTTGCCGAACTGGCAAAAGAATATGTTTCCGGCGTGACGTTTTCGGGCGGCGACCCGCTGTTTCCTGCAAACCGGGAGATGGTCGGCGCGCTGTGCCGTGAAATCCGGCAGCGCTTTCCGGACAAGTCCATCTGGATGTATACCGGCTACCGCTGGGAGCAGATTGCGGAGCTGGATGCGATCGACGAAGTTGATGTGCTGGTGGACGGACGCTTTGAGCAGGCGCTTGCCGACACGGCGCTCCACTGGCGCGGCAGTGCCAACCAGCGCCTGATCGACGTCAAACGGACGCGCGCCGCGCATGAAATCGTACTGCACGAAGACAAATAAGAAAGGGATGCAGATCAGTTATGCAGAAAATCGCAAAATTCCATAAGGTATCGGAAAAACAGTTTGTGACAGACTGGTGTGCGGAGACCGGCTGCAGCATTTCCGAGGCGAAGATGGTATATCAGAAAATCCGTCTGCCGCGCCGCGCCACGGTCGGTTCGGCCGGGTATGACTTTTTTGCGCCTGAGGCTTTTTCACTCGTCCCGCACGAGACCATTAAAATCCCGACCGGTATCCGCGCGGAAATTGCGGAAGGCTGGGTGCTGCAGGTCTATCCGCGTTCGGGGCTTGGATTCAAGTACCGTCTGCAGATGGACAACACGGTCGGCATCATTGACAGCGACTATTTTACCGCGAAAAACGAGGGACATATCTTCATCAAAATGACCAACTGCAACCGGCAGGGCAAATCGCTTTCCATCAGCGCAGGCGAGGGCTTTGCACAGGGTATTTTCCTGCCCTTCGGCATCACCGAGGACGACGACGCGGATGGCGAACGTCAGGGCGGCTTTGGCAGCACAACAGAAAAATGATTGGAAAACCGCCCGTCAGGGCGGTTTTTTCTGTCACCTTTCCGCCGCACGCTGCTTATACTGATGACAGGAGCGTGATGCGCAATGTTCTGCCGTGGTCAGGCGATCGGACTCGCCATCCTTTGCCTGGGCCTGGGGCTGCTGATCGGCGGCCTTGTGCCGACATGCCTGCCGGTCTGGCTGCTTTCGGCGGCGCTGATCGCGGCAGGCATATTCCTATTCCAATGCTGACGGGAGGTTCGCCCAATGATGAAGGTGGTCGTCTGGAAAAGCCCGAAATACCTGCGCGGTATCCTGTGCAGGCTGTTTCACATCACTTGAGGGAAAAGCAGAGACTTTTTTGTCTCTGCTTTTTTCATATTCCGAAAAAGGTGGACATATCGTTATACAGGAGCAGCAGTGAAACGAAGGAGGCAGCATCAATGGAACTCAACCAAACTGGCATCAGTTACTATGACAAACGGCTGGCACGGATCTCCACCTGCACGGAAACCGCGGATTCGATTGTGCCGGACACTTTTCCGGATATCGGGCGGGTGGCATGTGCTTATGGGACGGCGGCAATCCGGGATCAGACGCCGCAGAGCGGCCGCCTGCTGATATCCGGCACTGTGCAGGTCACGGTTTTGTACGAGCCGGAAAACGGCGGCGGGCTGCGCCGGCTGTCTGTGCCGGTCAGCTTTGCACATATAGAAGAGTGTGAAGGGCTGGATGCGGAAGCGGTGTGCGCGGTGTCCTGCCATGCGGCGGCAGTGGATGCGGCGGCGGTGAACAGCCGGAAACTGAGCGTGAGCGTGCAGCTCTGCTTCTCGATGGAGGGATACTGCAGCACCGGTTGTGAGATCACCGAAACCGTCGATATCCCCGGGGTGGAACTGCTCAGCACGCTGCAGACGGTCACGCTCATCGAGCAGGCGCGCGAATATCCGCTCACGATCCTGGACGACGTCAATCTGCCGGATGCTTCCGGCCTGTCGCTTGTGCATACGTCATGCGCGATGCGCCTGTCCGAGTGCCGCGCCATGCACGGGAAAGTTGTGCTCAAAGGGGAAGCTGCCGTACAGTGTCTTGCGCTGCAGGAAGACGACGCGGTGCGGGTGCTCACGAGCAGTACGCCGTTTACCCAGATACTCGAACTGCCGGACGCAGAGGAGGGGGACGCGCTCAGCGCGCAGCTGGCCGTGCGCGAGGCAGACTGCCGGCTGGAGGCCGACGGGCTGCTCTCCTATACGGTTTCCGCGTGTGCGGTCGTTCTGCTGCGGCGTACCAGGGCGGTCCGGCGGATTGACGACCTGTACCTGCCGGGCAAAACGCTGCAGCTGCAGGAGGACAAAGCCGTTCTGCATTCCATGCCGCCGCTTGTGCCGTTTACGGCGGAGGCGACCGAAACCTTGCAGACTTCGCAGCATGTCTCGCATATCATTTCAGCGCACGCGTACTGCTGCGGTGCGAAGCGCAGCGCGCAGGATGAACTGCAGCTGACCGCGGCTGTGCAGATATTGTATCTTAGCGACGATCAGCAGATGCGTGCCTTACAGCGTATGCTGCCGCTGACCATGCCGTGCACGGCGGCCGGTGAGGTTTCGCAGATCGAACTGTCTGCCCGGGCTTCCTCGGCAGGGGAAAAGGGGATTCTGCTGTCCGTGACCGCATCCGGTATGGCGGCGGCGGAAGAATACAGCCTGTTCCGGCATATCACAGCGGTTGAAACTGGGGAGCCACAGCAGGACAACGGCGGCGTCACGCTTTTGCTGCGTTATGTTGACGGGGAGCAGCGGCTGTGGGATATTGCGAAAAGCTGCGGCACGACCATGGAGGCCATCCGCCAGGCGAATGAACTGGCGGCGGACGCGGTCAGCGTCTCGGGCACCATGCTGCTGATTCCAATTCAGGCTTGAAAGGCGGGGAAGGAATGGAAAACCAGATTTACAATCAGATCAGCGCGCGGACAGGCGGCGATATTTACATCGGCGTGGTCGGGCCGGTGCGCACGGGCAAATCCACGCTGATTAAGCGCTTTATGGAGACCATGGTGCTGCCCGGGATGGATGATATGTACAAAAGGGAACGCGCGCGCGACGAACTGCCGCAGTCCGGTACAGGGCGGACGATCATGACCGCGGAGCCTAAGTTTGTACCCGAGGAGGCAGCGGAAATCTCCCTGCCGGATGGCGGTGCCTGCCGTGTGCGGTTGGTAGACTGCGTGGGCTATCTCGTGGACGGCGCGCTGGGAAGCATGGAGGACGATACGCCGCGCATGGTTTCGACCCCCTGGCGCGAGGAGCCGATGACGCTTGCGGAGGCGGCCGAAGTCGGCACGCACAAGGTGATTGGAGAGCACTCGACAATCGGGCTGGTTGTGACGACCGACGGCACCTTTTCCGAAATCCCGCGCGAAAACTACGTACCCGCGGAGAAGCGTGTGATCGAGGAGCTGACCGCGCTGGGAAAGCCGTTCGTGGTGCTGGTCAACTCTGCGCAACCCTGGGGGGATACTGCGCGGGCGGTCTGCGATTCGCTGCGTGAAAAATACAATGTTGAGCCGGTCGCCGTCAACTGCATGGAACTGGACGAGGCGGGCATCGCGGGCATTTTGCAGCGGGTGTTGTATGAGTTTCCGGTCTGCGAAATCGGGTTTGTACTGCCGCGCTACATCGGCTCGCTGCCGGCGCGGCATCCGGTGCAGACGAGCGTTTACCAGTGCATCCGCACGGCCGCAGCGGGCGGCGAGCGTATGCGGGATATCAAAACCATGTGCCGGAAGCTTGAGGAAAACGAGTACATCGGGCGCGCGGATATCGACCAGATGGCGCTTGGAAGCGGCAAGGCGCGGCTGAAAATCACCATCCCGGAAAGCGTGTTCTACGGCATTGTAGGCGAACAGACCGGTATTCAGGTGAAAGACGCGGCCGATCTGATCGCGGTGCTGGATGACTTTGCGGGTATCAAACGACAGTATGAACGCCTGCGCGGCGCACTCGACCAGGTGTATCAGACCGGATACGGCATTGTGATGCCCTCAGTTGATGAACTGACGCTCGAAGCGCCTGAAATTGTCCGGCAGGGCGGGCGATATGGCGTGCGCCTGCGCGCTTCCGCGCCGTCCATTCACCTGATGCGCGCCAACATCAAGGCGGAGGTCAACCCGATCGTCGGGACGGAAAAACAGTCCGAGGAACTGGTGCATTATCTGCTCAGCGAATTTGAAGAACAGCCGGAGAAAATCTGGGACACCAACATCTTCGGCAAATCGCTCAACGAACTTGTGCGGGAGGAACTGTCACACAAGCTCAGCCGCATGCCGGATGACGCGCGCGGCAAAATCAGGGAGACGCTGGAGAAAATTATCAACGAAAGCGCGGGCGGCCTGATCTGCATCATATTGTGATGTGTGACGGGACTTTCCCTATGCCCCCTGCGAACTGCTGTCTGGCGGGGGGCAAAATTGATTTTGATTTTATGCTCAAAAAAAGATATGAAAACTTGTGCAAAATATAGATGGATAAAAACAGGATAAGAGGCAGCTGTGTTATGCCTTGAGGAGTTTTTCTTTTGAGGTGGTTCGGTAGTGCGTGCGGTAAAAAAACTGAACAACAACTTTGCAATCTGTATCGACGATGAAGGAAAAGAACTGATTGCATACGGGAAGGGCATTGGTTTTCCAAAAACACCGTACGAGATAACCGATCCAACCCGGATCGACCGTATGTTTTACGATGTTGACCAGAAATATCTGACGCTGTTTAATGAGCTGCCGGAAAAGGTGCTGCATTTTACGGTAAAACTGGTTGATATCGCAAAAAATGAACTGAATTACGAACTTAACCCCAATATTGTCCTGACATTGGCGGATCATATCAACTTCTGTATCCAGCGGGCGAAGCAGCATATTTACGTGCAGATGCCGCTGATTTATGAGGTGGAGCAGCAGTATCCACGGGAGGGGAAACTGGGACGGTATGCGCTCAAGCAGATCGAGCGGCGCTTTGCCATCCAGCTGAACCAGAACGAAGCATCCGGCATCGCAATGCATTTTGTCAACGCGCGGTACAATCCCAAAACCAAAATGGATGTTACCATGCAGTGGCAGCAACGGTAAGCCTTGTGGAAGACGAGATGGGCATTGTGATCGACCGCAGCTCGTTTAATTTTGCCCGGTATTCTTCGCATTTGATGTATTTGCTCCAGCGGTTGGGCACAGGCAGTGTCCTGGATTCCAACATGAGCGATATTTACCATTCGCTCAAAGAGGAACGGCCGGAAATTGCACGGTGCGTCGATCTGATCGAACAGTATTTTCGGGACAAGTGGAACTGCTCGCTTTGCGAAGAAGAAAAACTGTATTTACTCATGCATATCAATCGAATCTGTACCCGGGAAGGGTTGTAATCATTTTGAGCATTACCTTCCGCAGCGGACGCGACATATTTATCCATGTTGTGCCCTGCCTGCGGAAGGTTTTTTGTTTGCTGGGAACACTGGCCGGCGGAAGCGCGCCCGCTGCCGGGTTTCAGATAAGAAGAAAACAGGAGAAAGGTTAAGGAGGAATTGTCATGGCGGACAATAAGCAGCTCGCTGAACAGGTCCTGGCGGCGGTCGGCGGCAGGGACAACGTATCCTCGGTCACGCACTGCATGACGAGGCTGCGTTTTGTGCTGAAGGATCAGAGTATCCCGGAGAAAAATGAAATTACAAAAATCAAAGGCGTTGTCGGCGTCAATGTCGCAGGCGGCCAGTATCAGGTCATCATCGGCAACTCGGTGGGCAACGTGTATAAGGAACTGACTGCGCTGGGCGGCCTGTCGGACAGCCAGGGCGCGGATAACGCTCCGAAGCAGAAGGTCAACCCGGTCTCGGCTGTAATTGAGTTCATTTCTGCCTGTATGGCACCGCTGTTCTTCGCCATCATTGCAGGCGGTTTGATTAAGGTGCTGCTTGTCATCTTCGGGCCGACGCTGCTCGGCTGGATGTCGGACACAAGCGATACCTATATTTTGATGAACGCGCTGGGCGATGCGCCGTTTTACTTCCTGCCCGTGATGGTCGCGGTCTCTGCTTCTCGCAAGCTGAACTGCCACACGTATCTGGCTGTTATGATTGCCAGCATGCTGATTTATCCGGATTTGATTACCCTGCTGGGAGGTGAAACGCCTACCTATCTGTTCGGTATCATCCCAGTCATGCACGGTAGCTATGCTTCGTCTATTATCCCGGCGATGCTGTCCACTGTCCTGCTGAAGTATGTAGAAATTTTGGTAGACCGTTTTACACCACAGTGGTCGAAAAACTTCTTAAAACCGTTTCTGATCGTCATTATCACTGCGCCGATTACACTGTGCCTGCTGGCGCCGCTCGGCTTGCTGATCGGCAACGTCCTTCAGGTTGTCATCAATACGATCTACAATTTTGCCCCGTGGCTTGCTATGCTGCTGTTTGCCGGTGCGATGCCATTTATCGTCATGACAGGTATGCATTGGGCGTTTGTTCCGGCCTGTCTGCTGGCGCTGGCTGATCCGGGCTATGATGTGTTGCTTACGGTTGCCATGCTGTCCAGCAACACCGCGCAGGCGGGCGCGACCTTTGGCGCTGCATTTAAGACCAGGGACCCCGAGATGCGCCAGATGGCGATTCCGGCCGGTATCTCCGCGCTGCTCGCGGGCGTTACCGAACCTGCCATGTATGGCGTTACCCTGCGCCTGAAAAAACCGATGGTTGCGGCCTGCATCGCGGGCGCGGTCGGCGGCCTGATCTCCGGTATCGTAAATTTGAAGGCATATGCTTTTGCTACCCCATGCCTGACCGCAATCGTGCAGTTCGTTTCCCCGGACGGCGGCAGCAACTTCCTGTTTGCCTGCATCGTCTTTGCGGTTGTTCTGGTGCTGTCCTTTATCCTGTCCTTTATCCTGACCCCGGCGCATGAAGCGGCAGAGGAACCGGCGGCTGAGGCTCCCGCGGCTTCGGAAGCCGCTTCGGCTCCGGCACTGACCGGTAAAGTCGAGATCGAAGCCCCGATCCCGGGCGAAGTCATCCCGCTGACCGAGGTCAAGGACCAGACATTTGCCTCCGGCGTACTCGGCGAGGGCTACGCAATCGTCCCGTCCGAAGGCAAGGTTTATGCCCCGTTTGACGGCACCTGTGACAACCTGTTCGACACCCTGCACGCGATGGGGCTGGTTTCGGACAGCGGCGTCGAACTGCTTATCCATGTCGGACTGGAGACGGTAGGCCTGAATGGCGCGCCGTTCAGGGCGCATATTAAGAGCGGCGACAAGTTCAAGAAGGGCGACCTGCTGCTCGAATTCGATATTGACGCAATCAAGGCTGCGGGCTGTGAGACGCAGACCCCGGTCATTGTAACCAATGCTGAAGATGTTGGCGGCATTACCATTGAAGGCAATAAAATTGTGATTGGAGGATAATAATAATGGTACTCCCTGAAAATTTCCTGTGGGGCGGCGCAACCGCCGCAAACCAGTGCGAGGGCGCATGGGATCGTGACGGTAAGGGCATTTCGGTTGCGGATATCTGCACGGGCGGCAAGTTCGGCCAGAGCAAGCGCATCACGCCGGTTCTGGAAGAGGGCACCTTCTATCCGAGTCATGAGGCGATCCAGCACTATGACCGTTTCCGTGAGGATATTGCGCTGTTTGCTGAGATGGGATTTAAGTGCTACCGCCTCTCGATTGCGTGGACACGTATATTCCCGAACGGCGACGAGGCCGAGCCGAACGAGGCAGGACTGCGCCACTACGAAGAAGTGATTGACGAGTGCCTGAAATACGGCATCGAGCCGCTCATCACGATTTCGCACTACGAGGTGCCGTTCGGGCTGACCAAAAACTGCAATGCGTGGGTCAGCCGCGATATGATTGATTATTTCCTGAACTATTGCCGCGCGATCTTTACCCGCTACAAGGGCAAGGTCAAGTACTGGCTGACCTTCAACGAGATC
>USSI01000039.1 GCA_900557315.1 uncultured Butyricicoccus sp.
GAACGCCGCCCCGTTCTGCATGACCTCGTCGGCAATGACCTTGGTGCCGGCCACATGGCCGATCAGGATACAGGTCAGGAAGGCTACGATCGGCATCAGCACGGAGTTCGAGATAAAGTCGAAGAAATCGAGGAACTGCATCCCGATGATCGTGATGCCGGCCCACGGGCCGTAGCCCAGGCAGGACGGGATGCCGATGATGAGCACGGCTGCCATAACGATCAGGGTAGCCGGCTTGCGCCGCAGCGGGGTCTTGTCCATCACGACCGAGACGATAGTCTCCATCAGCGAGATGGACGAGGTCAGCGCTGCAAACAGCACCAGCAGGAAAAATACCGTACCGATGATTTCACCGAAAGCCATGGATTCAAACACCATCGGCAGGGTGATGAACATCAGGCCCGGGCCGTTGTTGATCTGGGACGGGTCGCCGCCGTTGAACGCCACAACCGCCGGGATAATCATCAGGCCGGCGACGAACGCAAACAGCGTGTCGAACACCTCGATCTGGGTGACCGAGTGCTCGAGGATGTTTTCCCGCTGCATATAGGAACCGTAGGTAATCATGATGCCCATGGCAAGCGACATGGAGTAGAACATCTGGCCGATGGCGCCCAGCACGGTCGAAAGCGAGAACTTGGAGAAGTCCGGCAGCAGGTAATACTTGAGGCCGGCCATTGCGCCGTCGATGGTCAGCGAATAGATCGCAATCAGGACGGCCAGCACCGCCAGCACCGGCATCATAAACCGGCTGGCTTTTTCAATACCCTTTTCCACGCCGAAAATAACCACGACCGTAGTCAGCAGCGTGTAGATCAGGAACCACGGGGTCGGGCCGCTGAAGTCCAGCATGGTTGACACAATGGAGCCTGTATTATAGCCGGTGAAATTGTTAAAAAACGGGCCGTTATCCGCTGCCGCCGCCCCGTTGCCGGTCAGGAAGGTGAACAGGTATTTTGCTACCCAGCCGCCGATGACACAGTAATACGGGGTAATGATGACCGGCACGAACGCCGCGATCCAGCCGAGGAAGCCGAAGCGCTTATCCAGCGCCCTGTAAGCGCCGATGCAGGACAGGCGGGTCTTGCGGCCGATCGCGATTTCGGTAATCATCAGCGTAAAGCCGAAGGTGACGACCAGAACAAGGTAAACCAGCAGGAAAATACCGCCGCCGTACTGCGCGGCCAGATAGGGGAAGCGCCACAGGTTTCCCAGGCCGACCGCAGAACCGGCCGCCGCCAGCACGAAGCCGATGCGGCTGGAGAAGCTGCTTCTTGATTTCTGTTCCATGTTTTGTTGTTACTCCCTTATATCTTTTTTATTTCTCTTTTTTTGCCGCCGTGCGGCGGGGGGATTATCCCGACTCGCTGAATTCGATCAGATACTGGTAGGCGCGCAGCAGATTGTCGAGATGGTAATTGCCCACGATGTCCGCGGCGCTTTGGGAAGGGGCGGACATCCCTTCCGGGGCGGACAGGCCGAGCACGGAAAGCTGCGCTGCATTTTCCGGTGAAAGCCGGCCGCGCTCGTCCATTGCGCACAGCGCGGAAAGCTCCTGCCAGACCGCGTGCGCCAGCTGCTCGCAGCCGCGCAGGAACACCGCATGGTCGTCGTGGTCGCTCATGCGGAACACCCGCTGCTTTTCAAAGGTGTCCAGCTCGCTGGAGATGCGGTCAAGCTGCCTGCGCAGAGGGGACAGATCGGGATACCGGCCGTGCAGCACCCGCTCCTCCACATAAGCAGGCACGGACTGCCGGAAATGCGTCAGCAGGTTGACGATCCGCGCGCGGTTGTTGTAGGGCTTGATGGACACATTGACCACGAGCGCGGTGGCAAGGCCGATGGTGGTGTCCAGCAGCCGGTTGATGCCGTAGAGGAACGCCTCGTCCGCGGGCGACAGGCAGATGGACACGAACACAATGCATGCCAGCGGCACAGCAAACTGCAATTTCAGCTGCACGCACAGAAGGATGAGGACAATCAGCCCCAATCCGGTCCCAATATAGCGGAGCCCCTCAAACAGGTTGACAAACACCGCGCCGAAGCCTGCGCCGAGCAGGATGCCGAAAAACTGCGTGCGGCAGGTCTCGAATGCGTCACCTACCGTGCGGGCCATCGCGACAATCGCGCCGATGGCAGCGAAAATGGGCAGCGGCGAGCCGCGCAGGTCGGCGAAAAACAGCGCGAGCGCGACCGCCAGGGCGGTTTTTACCGTCCGCAATCCAATGTGGGGGAGATGCCATCCCACCGTTGCCTCGCCTCCGGAACAAAAGAATAAAAGTATTTTATCACGGATATGACTTTTTCACAAGCCATTTACAGGGAAAACCCGTTTGTGCTATAATGTTTTCAGCGAAATATCATGGTGAAGAGGTGCATTTGGATGAAACAATACCGCTTCGGTGTGCTCGGCGCAGGCAGCATGGGCACCGCGATTGCGGACGGCGCGGTGCGCGCGGGGCTGTTTGCGCCGGCCGAGGCGCTGCTGTTCAACCGCAGCGAGGACAAACGCGGGAAAAACCGCGCAAAGGGCTATGCCGTCACGGGCGACTATACCGAGGTATATACCGCGTGCGATATGGTGCTGCTTGCGGTCAAGCCGCAGAATTTTGACGAGGTTTTGCCCGTCCTTGCGGGCTGCGCGGGCGAAAAGCCGCTCGTGGTCTCGATTGCGGCGGGTGTGACCTTTGCCAAGATGGAGGCCGCGCTCGGCGCGGACACGCCCATCATCCGCGTCATGCCGAACACCCCGCTCATGCTCGGCGAGGGCGCGACCCAGCTGGTCAAAAACGCGGCGGCAAGCGAAACGCAGCTTGCGCAGGTGCGCGCGCTGTTTGACACAATGGGCGTGACCGTGGTGTTTGAGAAAGAGCATATGCTCAACGAGGTCATCCCGTACGCGGGTTCGGCGCCGGCGTATCTCTATCTGTTCGCAGACGCCATGATCCGGAGCGCGGCCGAACACGGCGTTTCCGCGGACGACGCGCTGACGCTGTTCTGCCAGACCATGATCGGTTCGGCCAAAATGCTGCTCCGGCGCGACAAAACGCCCGCTGAACTGATAAAGGCGGTCTGCTCGCCCGGCGGGACGACGATCGAAGCCATGAAGGTGCTCGAAGCGCACGATCTGTACGGCATTTTGGCGGAAGCATGCGATAAATGCATTGCGCGCGCCTATGAACTGGGCAAATAACCGGCCCCTGCCATTGACTTTGGCGCGCCCGTATGGTAAAGTAAAATAAATATCCCGCATCACTTTGAGAGGAAGTGGATACCGTGAAAAATTCGACAAAGATTAAGGCGGGTCTGCTGCTGACCAGCCTCGCCTGCGCGGCGGGTGCGACGGCGGCGCTTGTCCTGCTGCAGAAAAAGCGCGAGGAAGAGGTCTATCACGAGGCTGAGCTCAAGGCCATGGACGAGCTGGAGGAGATGATGCGCGAGGATTCCGACTGCGCCTCCTGCGCCTGCGCGGAGGAATGTGCGGACGCTGCCTGTCAGGATACGTTCGATGAAGAGGTCCCTGCGGAGGAGCCGGCGGCCCCGGCTGCAGAGGACGAGGAAGAGGAAGAGGAAGAGGCGGACGACGAAAAGTCTGTCGAAAACTGAATGATTGTGCAGATGGGCGGAGAACATGCTCTCCGCCCTGCTTTTTTAAGTTCTAAGGAAAAACGGAAAGGAAAGGGAAAAAACCATGATCGAATACGAAGGCCGCGTGTTCCGTCCGCCCTCTGAGGCGTACAGCCTGATCGTGCAGGTGACCATCGGATGCAGCCATAACAAGTGCACATTCTGCGATATGTACAAGGAAAAACGCTTCCGCGTGCGCAGGCTGGAGGACGTCAAGCGCGATTTTGACGAGGCGCGGCGCATGTACCGCCGGGTCGAGCGCATCTTCCTGGCGGACGGCGATGCGCTCATGTGCCGCCCCGAGCACATGGCGGAGATCCTGCGCTATATCAGGCAGCTGTTCCCCGAGTGCGAGCGCGTGACGAGCTACGGCTCGCCTGCGTCCATCCTGGTCAAAAAGCAGGAGGACCTCAATATGCTGCACGAGCTGGGCCTCGAGATGATCTACCTCGGCCTGGAGTCCGGCTCGGACGAGCTGCTGCGCCGCGTCAACAAGGGCGAAACCGCGGACGAGATCGTGCGCGCGGGCCTGATGGTCAAGCAGGCGGGCATGAAGCTGTCGGTTACCTGCATCGCGGGCCTTGGCTCGCTCGAACTCTCCGAGGAGCATGCCATCAAGACCGCCGAGGCGCTCTCGCGCATGAAGCCCGAGTACATCGGCCTGCTGACCCTGCTGTTCGAACTCGAGACCCCGCTCATGCGCGACTGGCAGGAGGGCCGTTTCTACCTGATGAACCCGATCGAGATCGCGCACGAGACGCTCATCCTGCTCGAGCACATCGACTCCGAGGGCAGCATTTTCCGCGCCAACCACGCCTCCAACTATGTCAACCTGGCGGGTACGCTCAACCGCGACCGCGAGGCCATGTGCCAGCGCCTGCGTCAGGCGCTTGAGGGGAAAATCCAGTTCCGCAACGAGGCGTTCAGGGCAAGATAACCAAAAAGCCATTATTTTTATTATGGAATACAGCAATAAAGCGAAGATTTTATGTATTTTATGTTACAATTTCGAAAAATGCAAGACAAACGAAAAAAATTGTGATATACTGTTTTTGATTTCGGGGTCAGTGACCCTGTGTACCTGACATTAAGATTGTGTTAAGAAGTGAGTATTCCGTCTGGAGGATTGCTGATGGATTCCGTTTCCCACGTTCGAGTCGCCCATCTGCTGCTGGACTATGTCGAGCAGACCTGCGGCGTGACGTTTGACCAAAGCGGCTTTGTTTATGGCAACCTGAAGCCCGACCTGACCGGTACCTATCTGACCAAGCGGCACAACCCCTCGGTCATGATGGACGAGGTGATGGATAAAATCCGCGCCTTTACAGCGAAGTATACCATCGGACCGGATAACGGCCGCGAGCTTTCGGTCGATCTGGGTGAGATCTGCCACTTTATGACCGATTTCTTCACCTATCCGCATAACGATGATATTTACGACCACAACCTGCTGGCGCATTACCTGTATGAAAAGCGCGTGGCGCTTGTCATCCGCCGCCGCCTGACTGAGGCAAGGTTCGAGCAATGGGCCAGCCCGGTGATCCCGCCGACCTCGGTGGATGCGCTGATTAACCGCATCGGCGCCATGCACGACAGCTACCGCGCCGAGGGCCGCCGCCACGGCATTGACGATGATCTGCTACATATCTGCCGCGCGACCGCAACCGTCGTGCTTGCAATTATCAGCATTGTTTACGAGCAGGTCGAAGTGCCGTCTGTGGCGCTTGCATAACAGAGCAAAGAAAAAGACACGCGTTTGCGTGTCTTTTTGTTTTTTGCGGATGTACAGGCCGCGTGTTCAGCGCTTTCGGTCATAGGCGCAGGGGATGCCCAGGATGACGCGGTATTTGGCCACCGTCCGGCGGGACAGCGGCACCCCGGATTCCGCCAGGCGGGCCGCAATCTGCTCATCCGAGAGCGGCTGTGCGGGATCCTCCTCCGCCACGAGCCGGCCGAGCGCCGCAAGCGCTTCGCTGCGGCTTGCCCCCTCGCGGGCAGGCGATTTGCCGCTGGATTTGGGAAGGAAAAAGGAAAAGGGGTAGATCTGTTTAGGCGTCTGCACATACTTATCCTTGAATGCCCGGCTCACCGTGGCAAGGCTCAGGCCGGTCCGGGCCGCAAGGTCTTCGCGTGTCAGGCTGTGCAGGGGCTCGTCTTTGGTCAGGAAGTCCAGCTGCGCCTCCAGCACACAGCGGCCCAGCTGCAGCAGCGTGGACCGGCGGCGCTCCACGCACTGCACAATGAAGTTGGCATGGCTCTGCCGCTCCTGCAGGTAGGTTTTCAGCTCTGGGTCGGCGCTGCCGGTCCGCATGTGATACAGCTCCCCATAGGGCACATGGTCGCTCCAGCGGTCGTTGACCAGCACGCGCCATACCCCCTCGGCGTCCGGTTCGAACAGCAGGTCCGGCACAATGAAAACCGGCAGGCGGCCGTCCTCGAAGCCCGCCGTCGGGTATGGCTCGAGCGAACGGATTTGCGCAATATACGCTTCCACCTGCTGCATGGTCAGCTTTTGCGCTTTCATGATGCGCCGGTACCGGCCGGCTGCGATATCCTCCAGATGGTCGAACAGGATGGTGTACAGCTGCGGGTCCTGCCACCCTTTGTGGAACGCCTGCAGGACAAGGCTTTCCGACGGTGTAGCCGCGCCGATGCCGGCAGGCTCCATGCCGTGCAGCCAGGACAGGCACCGCTCCACGGTGTGCAGAGGCGCGCCGAGGATTTCGGACAGTTCCCGGACGCTTTCCGGGAGCAGGCCCGTGCCCGGCTCAAGAAAGCTGACCATCTGGCGGAAAACATGCTGTTCCTCGCTGGTGGCGCGACGCGGCAGCTGGCTTTCCAGAAACTGCAGGATGTCCCCGTGCTTGTCCGCCACCCGTTCAATCGCGCGGCTGCCGTCGTCCTCCTCCTGCACGGCGGAACGGAGCTTGCGGCTGAGCGGCATGGACTGTTCCAGATCGAATACCGGGTTTTCCACCTCTTCTTTTTTGAGCAGTTCGTTCAGCTCTGCGCCGCTCATCGACAGCGTGCGGAGCGCCTGAATCTGAAATTGCGATAAGGTAAGCGATTGCCTTAACTCCTGCGACAGCACTGGTGTTCCTCCTTGCGTTTCTGTCTGGTTGCTGCCTTTCCCCGGACCCGGCTGGATACGGGGATCGCGGATTGCTGTGATTTCCTGTCACATGGGCAAGCAGTATGCGGATATGGCAAAAATGACGGAATTGGAAGAAAAATCTTTCCCCCTATACAGCATATTGTACCATTTCAGCCGGTTTATTGTCAATCACGCAGGGGGAAATCTGCCGATGGAAATTTTGGGATAATAAACAAAAAGGCCAAGGCAACGTTGCGTTGCCTTGACCTTCTGTTTGATTCCTGCAATAAAGCGGAGCCCGAATTACTTCAGCTCAACCTTAGCGCCGGCAGCCTCGAGCTTCTCCTTGATCTCGTTCGCCTCAGCCTCCGGAGCAGCCTCCTTGATGGTCTGCGGAGCGGAGTCAACCTTCTCCTTCGCTTCCTTCAGGCCCAGGCCGGTGATCTCGCGGACAACCTTGATAACGTTGATCTTGGAGGAGCCAGCCTCAACCAGGACAACGTCGAAGTCGGTCTTCGCGTCAGCAGCAGCAGCGCCGTCAGCAGCACCAGCAGCAGCGCCGGCAACAGCAACAGGCGTAGCGGATACGCCGAATTCTTCTTCCAGAGCCTTTACCAGCTCAGAGAGCTCCATAACCTTGAGCTCTTTTACAGCTTCCATAATCTCAGCAACAGTCATGGGATTATACCTCCGTTTAAGTTATTTTTGAAATTGATGTGTGAATTATTCCGCAGCGGGAGCTTCTTCCGCAGCAGCTTCCTTGGCAGCTACCAGCTCGGCAACCTTCATTTCCTCGTTGCCCTCAGCCTTCTTAACGATAGCATCGCAGGCAATAGCAAGCTGCATAATGGGGAAGTTGAAGCTGTACAGAACCTGCGCGATGAGCACTTCCTTGCTCGGCATGTTCGCAAGCTTCTTGACCTCGTCGGCGTCGATTACCTTACCTTCCAGGTAACCAGCCTTGATGGTGAAGTTCTCGTGGGTCTTCGCGAAGTCACCCAGGATCTTGGCGGGCGCGATGACGTCGTCCGTGGTGGAGATCGCCAGAGCGGTGGTACCGTTCAGGTGCTCATCCAGCGCCTCGAAGCCCAGCTCCTTGGCAGCGAAGCGGATCAGGGTGTTCTTGATGACAGCGTACTCAACGCCAGCTTCACGCAGCTGACGGCGCAGCTTGGTATCATCCTCAACGTTGATGCCCTTATAATCGACCAGCACGCCGGCGGGAGAATTCTTGATCTTCTCTACCAGGGACGCAACCAGAGCCTTCTTTTCTTCCAGAACCTTTGCATTCGGCATCTTTTTCACCTCCTGTTAAAATAAAAGTACCCTCCCGGTGCAAAGACACAGGAGGGTACACAGAAAACCTCATAAAGGATCAAAAAACAAATCCATTCTGTGCTGACCTCGGCGGGCGGCGGGAAACGCCTTTCAAGCCATGCGGCTGCCTGCTGTCTTTGACCAAGCTCTTATATTATACAGACAGATAAGCGCCTTGTCAAGCATAATTTTAAAATTTATCCGGATAGGTATCCGCTTCATCGGGATGCCAGTGCGGCTTGTGGTTATATTCGAGGGACCATTCGCTTTCCGTGAAGTGGCTGCAGGCATCATCCGCACAAAACGCCGGGCGGCAGACATCCTCGTTGGTGCACAGGCCGTAATCGGTTTCCCAATAGGAAGAAACGGTGGCGGAGAATGTGTAGAGCTGGTCATAGTATGCACAGTCCTCGCAGCAAAACGCCAGCTTGCCTGCTTTTATCTGCATAGCGCAACCCTCCTTATACACAATATACACTATATAGTCACTATATGCAACCAATTACATTAAACTGATTGCACCTGTATAATGAGGGCATGGAGGAAGCTGCTATGTCTGAACCATATTTGAAATACAGAAAGCGTTTCACCTCGTCGCTGAAAAACGAGCTTGTCCCTTTGTTTGATGCATTATCACAGGAAACAAGAATTCCAAAGTCCCGGCTGCTTGACGAAGCGATTGAGGATTTGCTGAAAAAGTATCACAGAGACATCCCAAAAGAATAAAAAGCGCGACGCATGGCGCGCTTTTTCATATCTTTTTGTTTCCCGCTATGCAGAAAAGACACGCCGGGATTTTACATTCCAGCGTGTCTTGTTCTTTATCAGGATAATTGCCTGTGGGTTTATCAGCCCATCAGCTTTGCCGCGTTGACCTTGACGCCCGGGCCCATGGTGGAAGCCACGACGCAGGAGCGGATATACTGGCCCTTGGCAGCAGCCGGCTTGGCCTTGATGATCGCACCCATCAGCGCGTCGAAGTTGTCCTGCAGCTTCTCCGCACCGAAGGACGCCTTGCCGATCGGGCAGTGGATGATGTTGGTCTTGTCCAGACGGTACTCGATCTTACCAGCCTTGGACTCCTGGACAGCCTTGGCAACGTCCATGGAAACCGTACCAGCCTTCGGGTTCGGCATCAGGCCCTTAGGACCGAGCACGCGGCCCAGACGGCCGACAACGCCCATCATGTCCGGGGTCGCGATAACAACGTCGAACTCGAAGAAGTTTTCCTTCTGGATGCGCTCCATCAGGTCCTCAGCGCCTACGATGTCAGCGCCGGCAGCCAGCGCCTCGTCAGCCTTCGGGCCCTTGGCGAACACCGCTACGCGGACGTTCTTGCCGGTGCCGTGGGGCAG